>CAZNYE010000028.1:0-14521 GCA_964577185.1 uncultured Pseudomonadales bacterium
CCCTTACCTTCTTTCGCGTGTATTCGGGCGTGCTGACCTCCGGAGACCAGGTGTTCAACCCGGTGAAATCGCAGAAATTCAGGGTCGGGCGCATGGTGCAGATGCACTCCAATCAGCGCGATGAGATTAAGGAGGTGCGTGCCGGGGACATCGCTGCGGCCGTGGGCCTTAAGACCGTGACCACCGGTGACACGCTCTGCGATCTGAATAATGTAGTCACCCTGGAGCGAATGGACTTCCCAGAGCCGGTGATATCGGTTGCGGTGGAGCCCAAGTCAGTGGCAGACCAAGAAAAAATGTCGATCGCGCTCGGCAAGCTCGCGCAGGAGGATCCTTCGTTTCGCGTGGCCACCGATGAGGAGTCGGGACAGACCATCATTTCTGGCATGGGCGAACTGCATCTCGACATCATCGTGGACCGCATGCGGCGAGAGTTCTCGGTTTCCGCCAATATCGGCAAGCCGCAGGTCGCCTATCGGGAAACCATCAAGTCTTCGGTTGAATCCGAAGGCAAGTACATCCGTCAATCCGGTGGTCGTGGGCAATATGGACATGTGTGGCTGCGCATTGAGCCTCTTGGAGGAGATGGATCTTCCACCTACGAATTTGAAGAGACAATCGTTGGCGGCGTGGTGCCCAGAGAGTATATTCCAGCCGTAAACAAGGGCATCCAGGAACAACTCGAGAATGGGGTGCTCGCTGGCTACCCACTGATCGGCGTGAAAGCGACCCTTTACGACGGCTCCTTTCACGAAGTGGACTCAAGTGAAATCGCTTTCAAGATAGCCGGTGCCCAGGCGCTGCGCGAAGGCGCGCTCAGGGCTTCGCCGGTAATGCTCGAACCCATCATGAACGTCGAAGTAGTGACGCCGGAAGACTATATGGGTGACGTGGTGGGAGACCTCAATCGCCGGCGCGGTCTCATTGAGGGCATGGACGAGAATCCCTCCGGCAAGGTGATACGCGCCCTGGTGCCGCTTGCGGAAATGTTTGGCTATTCGACCGACCTCAGATCCGCAACCCAAGGCAGGGCAACCTTTACAATGGAATTCTCGGAATACGGGGAAGTGCCGCGAAACATAGCCGAAGGCATCATCGGCAAGTAGTCTCACTTCACATCATGACAGTCCGGGCGCCCTTCCTTCAGCGTTATCTATTACCGGCGTCCTTGTTGGGACTTGTCTACCTGCTGCTGAACGGGGCCGTGCGGGCGCGTATTGCCTGGCCGCTGTATCTATCACCGGAAATATCCGCCTCCGAGCTTATCTGGGTCTTTTTGCTCGGCCTCGCGAACGACTTGCTGGCCTTCCTCGGCTTGGCGCTTCCCCTAGTCATACTGCTCCTTGCCTGGCCCAGACGAGTCGTGGCGAAACAAGCGGCGCTGGCAAGCCTCCTGTGTCTTCAGTTTCTCCTGCTGCTCGTTTTCCTCAGTGTCGACCTAGCGGCCTGGCTTGAACTCGACGTGCGTATTGGTCGCTTGGCAAACCAATACATCGCCTATCCCGAGGCGACCATCCAATTCGCTCTTGAGTACGCACGCGGTGTGCATTGGTTCTTCTGGCTCGCATGTGCCATGGTGATTGCCGCGACCGCCTGGTTGGCGATGCGAATTGCACCAGTGCTGTCGGATGTCTCGGGGGAGAAATACGCGCGCCGGTCGATGTCCGCATTGATCCTCACCTCTAGCCTGATCTTAATTTTCTACTTCGCGATGACCGAGCCGCAAATCAACGAGAAACGAAGTCTCAATGAGGCTGCCGAGAACACCTTCACCTACATCCTGCGCAATTGGATTCGCAATGACACGGATTGGAAAGGCGTGTTTAGGGATGTGCCCGAGGTCGAGGCTCGAACAAGACTTGCCAATATCTGGCGTGACCACACAGGGCAGACGAATCCAGAGATCCGGCATCTTGTGCTTGTTATTGAAGAGTCGTTCGGGGGAGAACAGTGGCTCGACCAACAAGCTCGTGAGCGGTACATGCCAGAGTTCCTGCGCCTTTCAAGAGAAGGCCGACTGATGACCAATGCGTACGGGACGGGAATGCGTACAGTACGAGGCATAGAGGCGCTCCTGCAAGGCATCATTCCGGTGCCCGGCTTCTCTCGAACAACCCTTGGCCGTGGGAGTCGTTTGCCTTCCTTGAGCGCAGCCCTGAAGGCGGCAGGCTTTCGCACTGGGTTTGTCTACGGTGGCTGGCCTTCGTTCACCAACTTCGCAAACTACTGGTCGAGCATCGGATTTGAGCGAGTACTGACCCGAGACGATTTCGAAAATGCTTGGTTTCAAACCTCCTGGGGAATAGCCGACGAGATCGTTTTCGAACGACTTCTTGCCGAAATGGATCAAATGACCCAAGAATCCGAGAAGGTCTTCCTCGCAACCCTGACGATTTCAAATCATCTGCCATTCAAATTCCCGAAGGGCCGGGTGCCCTATCCGCCCGGGGAACACACGCACGCCATCAGCTACGCCGATTGGGCGCTCGGTCGCTTCATGGACAAGGCGCGAACAAGGAGCTGGTTTCGTGACACCCTATTCGTCATTGCTTCCGACCACGGTTACGGCAGGCTGGGCAACGCCCGCATTCCTATTGAGCCCCATCGAGTGCCTGTGTTGTTCTACGCCCCGGATCATATTTCTGCTGGAAGTGTCGATGCCTTGTCATCAAGTCTCGAAGTGCCCAAAACCGTGCTCTGTCTACTCGAACTCCCAGAGTGCGGCAGTTTTCATGGACGAAATCTCCTCGCGCTCAGCGACCAAGACCACGGGGCGGCGCCCATTGAATTTGGTTCCCTCCTCGGGCTGGTCAAACCTCAGGGGGTGACGGTCTTGCTGCGCAACGAGTCCTTCGAAACCTGGCGTTGGGACGAGTCCGGGCGCCTGCGCCTTGGCTCACCGGACGAGGAGATGGCGAGGGACGCTTCCGCTGTGTTTCGAACCGCCATGCAAGACTTTTACGGCGAGTTGCGATAGATTGACCACGCGCGTTCCGTCGCTTGACGCGACGGAACGCGCGTGGTCAATCTATGCTTAGGACGGGCCTGCCTTCACAACAACAATAAAACAGATAAAGCAGGCTTGACAGGATATGAGTCCGATATGTCAGAATTTCCCCTCATCAATCAAGCTTGCAGAATCCTACACTCCTTGATCAATTAAGATGATTACACATCGCTTGCAATGGAATGATCGCGATGCGTGAGAAATGCGCGCCATCCGTTCAGCCTCAAGACGTTCGATACTGCGGCGCCCCGCTCTCACAAGAGGCGCATTCTTGGAACATTGGGCATGAGTCTGGCGGCCTGCTTCGCAGGTCGCCAGACTCATCGTAATAATGCGACTTCTCACGCTAAAGATTTTGCGAACGCTTACGGCGCTCCGAGACACGGGGAGCCTCGTGGAGGCATCCAACCAGATGTGCCTCACGGTCTCAGCGCTCTCGCACCAATTCAAAGACATAGAAGATGAACTCGGAAGCCAACTCTTCATTCGCAAGTCCAAGCCGATACGATTCACGCCGCTGGGGCGGCGAGTGCTCGCGCTCGCCGACCAAATCCTTCCGCAGATTGACGCGGGTGAACGAGAAATACGACGGCAAGCATTGGGACAGGCTGGCAGACTGCGGCTTGGATGTGAGTGCCGGTTCTCTTTTGACTGGTTGCTGGCTGCGGCACAAGTATTTCGAAGTCATTGGCCACAGATCGATTTCGAGGTTGCGGAAGAGGTGAACTTCACTCCCTTCGAATCCGATGTGGATGGCGCACTGGACCTGCTCATCACCCCGTATATCGACGTACATGAACAAACCTCCTATGCGCCGCTCTTTCGCGGTCAACTTTGTGTACTGGTGCCGGAAGGCCATCCCTTCGCCCGCAAGCGGCGCTGCAATGCCAGCGACCTCGCTGGTCAAGTACTTGTGGTCACCAAGGAGGAAGCGCTCAGGCAAAGGTTTTTGAGGCAGTTCTTCGGTGAAATCGGTCAGATGCCCGCCATGGTGCGAAGCGCGGACCTGCCCGCAATCATGATCCAGCACGTCATCACCGGCAAGGGACTGGCGCTCGCACCCGGCTGGGCGGCCCGATACTACGTGGACCAGGGAATGGTTCGTGCGATTCCGCTAGACAACCCAGAGTTTTCTTACACGCTCTATGCTGCGCTCAGAACCGGCGAACGTGAGATCGAACACTTTTGCGGATTCATAGAGACCGTCAGGAATTACTCCCTTGACACCTTGCCAGACGTGGAACTTGTTGAAGCGCCCTTGTTGTCAGGCTAGTCAAGGCGACCCACTTCAGCATGAATCTCTGACCCGAGTATTGATTGCCTGTTTCCATCTACGTGTAGAATCAAAGGCGTACCCGCTTCTTGAAGGAAGCGGGGGAATAGATTCCGCGTTCATCCTAAAGATCTTCCAATGTCCATGATCTTGCCGATAAAGCTCGAAGACCTGCTGTATTGCAGGGGCGTTGAATCCCAACGTGTCGAGTTCAAGGCATCCTGGAACGAACACCACACTGGGCCCCAGGTACTCAAGACCATCTGCGCGTTTGCGAACGATTTACATAACTTGAACGGTGGATACATACTCATAGGCGTGCGCGAAGCCAATGGCCGAGCCGAGCTTCCACCATCTGGCCTTTCTGAAGATACTCTCGAATCTGCGCAGAAATGGATTCGAGGACAATGCAACCGGCTCGATCCACAATTTCAACCCATATTGTCTCCCGAGAAGGTATATGACCGTTGGATTCTAGCGGTTTGGATTCCCGCGAGTGACACACGCCCTCATCGGGCACCGGATAAGTCCGGCACATCGAAATATTGGGTGAGGGTTGGGACCGAAACGATTGATGCCGAACGAAAAGGCAACCTTCTGCAACAGCTCATCGAACAGACGGCGAAGGTCCCTTGGGATGATCGTCGCGCTATGAACGCGCGAGTGGATGATTTGCGAGAAGCGATTGTCCGCGAATTCTTGCGTGATATTGGGAGTGGTTTGCTAGAAGAGCCAGACGCCGTCCGAGTCTACAGGCGCATGCGTATCACCAAGCGCGTGAATGAGCATGAGGTGCCACGACACATCGGGCTCTTGTGCTACTCCGGTGACCCCGCAAGATGGTTTGCCGGTGCAAAAATAGACGTGGTCCAGTTCGCTGCGGGCAAAGGCGGCGATGTGCTTGAAGAACGTTCGTTCTCTGGACCCATCCAAGACCAGTATCGAGAATGCCTGAACCACCTACAGAATCTATCCACTCAGCACTTGCAGAAGCAGGTGGACCGCAGCCAAGTGAAAGGATGGGTGAGCTTCCCATTGCCTGCGCTCAGGGAAGTGCTCGTCAATGCCCTTTATCATCGCAGTTACGAAGCGGACCAACGAGAGCCCATAAAAGTTTATCTCTATCCTGACCGTATCGAGATCACAAGTTATCCTGGTCCAGTTGCGGGAATTGAGCTGCAGCACCTTACGGCCGATGGGCATCCTCCGGCGGTTCCGGCGAGAAACCGAAGGATTGGTGAGATCTTTAAGGAACTCGGGCTTGCGGAGGGGAGATTAACTGGTTTAGCGAAGGTCTTCCGGGCTATGCACGAGAACGGCTCTCCCCCTCCCACTTTTCGGTTTGATTCTGCACGTACATACTTTCAGGCCACTCTGCCAGCGCATCCGGAGTTTGCCGCCTTGTCCGCGTTACGGGACGCGGCACACCTCCGTGCGCTCGGAGAAGAGACCCAGGCGCATGAGCGACTTATCGAAACTTGGAAGGCCAACCAGCAGTCACCAGTGTTGACCGCCGCCAGTATCCGCTCCCATGCGGAACGGGGCGACCTGTCGGGCGCAGAAATGGTGTGGGAGGAATTCCAAGCCAAGGCACCGTCAGAACTCCTGCCCCATGTCGCGAATATCATGATTGAGCTATGGCTCGACTCTCGAGAAAAAAGCAAAGCGAACGAACTTTTAGGCCGTCTTCACCTCTATATGCAGGGCCAAGATGCGGTGGATGCGGCGATCCTCGCCCGTCGTTCGGGCGATCAGCGCCAAGCGCACGAGTACTTCATTCGGGCGGGCGATGTTGTTCAAAAGGATCCTCGCGCCCTGCACGAGTTTGCCCAGACCAAGATGGCCCTAGCCCGAGACGTATTTCGCCGCCGTGGTGGCACATGGCGTGAAGTCAACAGGAAGTTGCTTAATGAGGCGCAGAGACTCCTCGAGCGCGCGACCCAGCTTGACGCGCCCGAAACTCGCCACGCATGGGTGTGGTTGAACATTGTCCAAGTGCGTACTTGGTTACGAGCTCCCCGGCAATCCGTTGAAGATGCTTACCAAAAGGCCAAAGCTCTCTCGCCGATGGATCAGAACTTTCAAAAAAGACTCGAGCGATTGAGGCCAACTATCAGGAAGACTCCAAACGCATCCTAATGCTGCCGTGATTCTCATTTCGTGCTAGACGGCTCACCGGTCACGAAATCTCGAAACGAGTCAATCGACAGAACGCTTCCTGTCTGTATGAGCAGCGCCTGCTTGCGCAGGAAGCGGAGCAATCCGGCGTCGCCCATGCGCGATTGCCCCACGCCGGACTCGGAGAAGGAGTCCTTTTCCACGTCCGAGACTTGCGTTGTGAGGCCGCAGTCGTTAATGCTCACGGCCCCGGCACGAATTCGTCCTCCAACCTCCATAGCGCGGCCTTCTGGACCTATGACCGCGGCGGAGAGTCCGTAGCTTGAATCATTGGCGAGCTCCACTGCTTGTTCCTCACTAGAAAAGGACATGACCGGAATCAGGGGTGCGAAGCTCTCTTGCCGCATGACCCGCATCTCATGACTCACGCCCGTGAGCACAATCGGCGAACACCAGATAGCGCCACCCTTGTGCAGAATTTCGCCACTCTTTTGTGTGGCACCTTTGGCGAGCGCATCGGCGAGGTGCGCCTCCAGAACTTCCGCCTGTCGCGGGTCTATGAAAGGACCCAAGTGCCCAGGCGTTGAATCATCAATATTAAGCCTGACTCGCTTGGCTTCCCCGATCAAGCGATCAACAAAGGGTTCATACAAGCCTTCGTGCACATAGACTCTCTCGATAGACTGACAGGCTTGGCCGGTGTTCAAGATCGAGCCTCGAAGGGCCGCCGTTACCGCGAGCTCAAGGTCGGCACCTTCGAGCACAATCAAGGGATCCTTCCCTCCAAGTTCGAGAAATGCCGGTATGAGCCGAGCACCGGCCCTCGCGGCCACTTTCCTTCCTGTTTGGGTGCTGCCGGTGAAGCACACCGCGTCCGCAACGTCAATGATCGCCTCGCCGACCTCCCCGTCTCCGGTCACAAGCTCAAACACCGCTCTGAGTTCGGGAATCGCCTGCACCGAATCTCGCAGGGGGTCGATAAATCTTGGTGTTACCTCGCTCGGCTTGAGCAGGACCGCACAGCCTGCTAGCAAGGCGGGTATGGCATCAATGACCGACAGGAGCAGGGGTACGTTCCAAGGACTCAAGATGCCGACAATACCGAAAGGGTGCGATCGGTGCTCAAAGCGAACCCCGGGCGCGGTCTTTGAATCCCCCTCGGAAAGCCCTTGCAGTAACTTCGGTGCGCGTTCGGCCCAATAGCCTATGCGCCTCTGCACACCCTCAAACTCGCTCTGGGAAATCAGCGTGCGCCCAGTATCCTGAATCAAGGCATCCACTATGGCGCCGCGCCGCGCGCGCAGAGATGCCTGCCAAGCGAGCAATACGTCCGCCCGGGCTGAGGCTTCAAGCCCCCGCCATGTCGGCCAAGCCGTTCGCAGCTTGGCGGCTAGCGCCGGAATGTCGTTGCAGGTAGTCATAATGACTTATCATTATATCTTTATATCTTTTGAGTGATTCCCGCTTCATGGGACGAACCCTGTTCGACAAGCTCTGGGAACGACACCTCGTGGACACGGATGAAGGCGGGGAGAGCCTGCTTTATGTCGACCGCCTATGCATGCATGAACGCACTGGAAGCATCGCCATGCAGTCTCTCATGGATCGAGGCCTACCCGTGCGTCGTCCCGAACATGCTTTCTGCGTCATGGACCATACAGTCGATACCTATCCGGGTCGAGGCGACAAGACACGCATACCGGGCGGAGAAACTTTCATTGTGAGTGCGAGAAACTCGGCGCTGACACTTGGATTGACACTCTTCGATGTCAATGATGCAGATCAGGGCATATCGCATTTGGTGAGCGCCGAACAGGGCTTCGCGTTACCTGGCATCTCTCTCGTTTGTCCGGATTCCCACACCTGTACGCTGGGCGCGCTCGGTGCCCTCGCCATAGGCGTGGGTGCCAGCCAAGTCGAGCACGCACTTGCGACATCTTGTATTCGCCTTGCCAAGCCAGGCGTCATGCGGGTGACCTTTGAAGGGCAACTCGCGCCCTGGGTCACTGCCAAGGACATGGTGTTGCACTTGATCGCTGAGGAGGGTGCTATGGCGGCGAGAGGAGCTGCGGTCGAGTACAGTGGCAGCACAGTGGAGGGTCTGCCGGTGGAAGCACGCATGACGCTCTGCAATATGGCCGTCGAATTTTCAGCTTTCACAGGACTCATCGCCCCGGACGAGAAGACTCTTGCATACGTCGACGGGCGGCCCTATGCGCCAAATCCGCTCCCCCTAAAGGAGTGGCGAACCTTGAGATCCGACGCGGATGCCAAGTTTCCGCGCGAGATTCGCATCGATGCATCCGAGATTCGTCCGCGCGTCACCTGGGGCACCTCACCGGAACATGGCGTATCCATCCATGACCCGGTGCCGGAGCCAAAGAGCGCCGATGCCAAGAGAGCGCTTGATTACATGGGACTCAAGCCCGGTCTTCGCATGAACGAACTCCAAATTGACGCCGCTTTCATTGGCTCGTGCACCAATTCGCGACTCGGCGACCTGCGCGCGGCAGCAAACATCTTGCGCAATCGCCGCGTAGCTTCCGGCGTGGCGGCTGTTTGCGTACCTGGGTCAACGGGTGTCAAACGGGCCGCGGAGGCGGAGGGCATTGATCGAATATTCCTTGATGCGGGATTCGACTGGCGGGAATCCGGTTGCTCAATGTGCTTTTACGCAGGGGGTGAGACCTTCGGTCCCGGAAAGCGTGTGATCACCTCCACCAACAGGAACTTCGAAGGGCGGCAGGGTCCAGGCGTGCGTTCGCATCTCGCCAGCCCCGAGCTGGTGGCGGCATCCGCGGTTCGTGGAATGATCAGCTCACCTGACATGTTGACGTGACACATGAGATGCCCATGAGAGCCTTTGTCAGGCATCAAGGCATAGCGGCGCCGCTGACAGAGGCAGGTGTGCTGCGTCGAAACATAGACACCGACGCGATCATTCCATCGCGCGAGATGAAGCAGGTTTCCAAGACTTCCCTTGTCCAAGGCCTATTTGCCAACTGGCGTTACCTGTCACCAGATTCGCGCGAGCCCAATCCAGACTTTGTGCTGAATCAAGGTGCTTTTTCTAGCGCGAGTCTCTTGCTGGCAGGCGAGAACTTCGGCTGTGGGTCTTCTCGCGAGCAAGCCGTCTGGGCACTTGCTGAGTTTGGCATCAGAGCCATTATCGCCCCAAGCTTCGGCGCGATATTTGCGCGCAATTGTGTCGCCAATGGTCTCTTGACAGTCGTCTTGGCAGCCCACACCGTGCAGCAAATCGCTGATTGGGTATTCGTCAATCCTCTGGAACACCAGCCGCTCATCGACCTTGAACAAGAGCAGGTGTCCGTGTCTGATAAGCATCTCGTGTTCAAAACACCCCCGGCCGAGCGACTGAGCCTACTGCGAGGACTCGACCACATCGAATTCACTCTGTCCGGGCGACACCTGATCGATGACTTCGAGCGGCGCTACGTTGAAGAATACCCTTGGGTCGCCTTGGGATGACTACTTGTCGATCAGCCTTTCATCTAGCGCCCTTTGATACAGCTTGAGAATGAGCGGAGCGAGGCACATGACCGGCAGTCCAAAGAGAGCGGGAACCAGCGCAACGCTATAGCGCACGCCCTCGGGCCCGAAGATGGTGTCGTTGAACAAGCCGACAAGCATCGGGCCTAGGAAAAGACCCGACAAGCTGATCGACATGTAGTAGAGCGCCACGGTCTGCGCGCGTATTCGCGCCGGGACGATCTGCAACAGGGCCGTTACTCCAACCGAAGAAATGAATGCTAGGCCAACATTTGACGAAGCCATCACCACAAAGGCGTGCATTCCATTGTCGAGCAAGGGTGCGATGACCGCCAACGGCGTACTCAGAAAGAGTCCAAGCAATGCGATGCGCATGGGCGCGTCTTTTGCGCCCCGCTGGGTGTATCGGTCTGAAAGCCATCCAGCAAACATGACCGACAATGGGCCCATCACAATCAAGGTGAGACCGTTGTAAAGGGCGTATTTCTCCACTGGCCAGCCGTAGGTGCGATCAAAGGTCTCCGCTAACCAGCCGTGACTGTAAGCGACAATGGTCATAAAGCAGAAAACGCTAACAAAAGAGGCGTAGGTAGTAAAGTTCCGACCGACATGCACCAGCATGTGCCCGAGGTGCGAGGGTGGCTCTTCCTTACGCAATGCAATACGTCGCGGTTCAGGAAGCACTAAAAAGGGTATCGCCAAGATCAACCCCGGCAGCCCCACCGTCAGAAACGCGATCTGCCAGGGCGCAAGGGTTCCTACAATGGGGAAGGTAAGATCGCCGGAGGCTTTCGCCCAAGTGAGCACAGCCGCGCTGAGCAAGGCCGCCAAGGCCGAGCCCACCGAAATAGCGCTTGAATACATAGCGATCGGCTTGCCGCGCCGGTCTTCGGGGAAAGAATCAGATATCAAAGACATGGCGCAAGGGCTCAGAGTAGCTTCGCCTATCCCCACAGAGAGTCGGGCCACAAACATCTGCGCAAAGTTCTTCGCGAGCCCTGAAAAGGCGGTTGCGGCGGACCAGACCGCGATGCCTGCGGCGACGATCCAAGTGCGCCTTGAGCGATCGGCGAGCAACCCTAGTGGCAGGCCCATGGTGGCGTAAAAGATGCCGAAAGCAGGGCCCATTAGCAATCCGATCTGGAAATCGCTCAATCCCAGATCAGCTTGGATTGGGCCTATGAGCAGGCCGAGTATGTTTCTGTCCACGAAGGAAACCACGTAGGCGATGGTCAGCAGCGACACCATCGCCCATGCGCGCGCGGGCGGCGGGAAGTGCGGGGTCTCGGGTGGCGGGGAGTCCTTCATGCGCCTCGCTTCCGGTTCGAAGAAGATTGCGGGCAAGCGCGCAATCTAGTGCTAGAACCAACTGATAATGTCGGCATTACGAGTTGGTTCTAGTGATACCTGCACTTCATATGTCCCAGCCCCCGGATTGATACTGCGCCACTGATGCAATGAAGCGTCGGACGCACTCGTAGGACATTTGACGCGCAGGTATCACTAGTCCGAAGATTGACTTGTAATGTGATAAATGACCGACAGGTTTCCGTCGGCATCGAGGATGCCAATCTCGCGCCCAATCCGGCCGTCGTGCGTGATCAACTGTTCTTCCACGAACACTTCGAATCCACCTGCTTTGGCACGCGCAACGACACCATCAACATCCTCCACATTGAGGACTATGGCTGAGCGCCGGGGCTCTGGTTGCTTGGTCAATCCCGGCACCTCGGTGAGCGCCATCACACGAGGTTGGGTCGGTGTGCTGAGCGCCGCGAAGCCGACCCGCTTGACTGAATCGATGGCGAACACCTTGTGCGAATAGCTGGTATCCCTGCCCTCCTTGACGAAGGCGACTCCCATCCCCAGCACGTCCACGTAAAAGCTCAAGGCACGCTGCATGTCTGATACGAGAAAGTTCGCTCGCTGAAATCGAATACTCATGATTTTGCCGCGGGCTCATCTATCGAGAGTACTTGATTGCACTCGAAAAAGTGACCATCTGGATCGAACAGGGCTGTACCCACGAGATGCCGGGACTCTCCCTTTGCACCCGTCACCGTGAATTTTCGTTCTCTTGTATGCACACGCGTACCGAGTTCCTCTGCCCGCCGTGCAAGTTCTGCCGCATCGTCTGTTTCGACTACGAATACAGGCGAGCCGTAATTCACCGAAGTGGGGACTTCGGGGGCTGGCAATGGAGGGTCGAGCCATTGCAGAAGGCCGATCATGCCGATCTTGTCATGTTCCGCGCACATGATGACCAAATGGGTCTTGTCCCCCGGCGAGCCGACGGCGATGCCTTCTCCCGAGAGAATAAACTCGGTATCGAGCCATGTGCTCATGCCAAGGACATACTCATACCAGCGACGACTTTTTTCCATGTCGCGCACAATCAGCGTGGTGCGCTTGATGATATTCCGGATTTTCGGGGAATCTCCCATGCTGCTACTCCCTGCTCTCTACAAGCAATACTTGGCAATCCGCGATGCCCTCGCGCAGTTTCTTGATCTCTGCATAGGCCTCTGAGCGCCAGAAGGCCAAGGCCGAGGCTTTGTCCGGCCACTTGGAAATCACCAGCGACCCGCCTAGGTGTTCGCCCTCCAGAACTTCCAGCCCCGGCGCACGCACAAGATACTCACCACCGAAGGACTCGGTGAGTTCGGCGGCCGCGGGCCCGTAGCCCGCGATGAAGGCATCGCGATCATGTAGCTGGGCTGTGATGACTAGGTAGGCTGGCATGACGCCGGGAAGTTGGTGGCACGGAAGGGAAGCATGACGAATTCGCAAATGTGCTCTAAAAGGCGTATTGATATATCTTTAGGGCTTTTCGACTTACACCATATCACTTCACCCCGTAGAATGCACTCATGACCGGTCTGCTCAATCAGCAGTGGACGGTCGCCGAGCATCCTGAAACAGTGCTTGAGGCGGCCCACTTTCACCACCGCGAAGTGCCAGTGCCTTCTCTTGAGGACGGACAAGCGCTGCTGCGCACGCATCTGCTCAACATAGCCCCGGTGATGCGCATGTACATGATGCGGGGTAGCGCCGCCAACGAAGCACCGCTTCAAATTGGAGATGTGATTCACGGTCGAGGCGTGGCGGAAGTCATCGACTCGCGCCATCCAGATTTCGCGCCAGGCAGCTTTGTGCAGGGACAAATTGGCTGGCAAACCTACAAGGTCACAAGATTCACGAAAGCGGAGCGTTTTCGTCCATTGAAACGTCACGGATTGCCTATTCACTATGCCCTGTCCGCGCTCGGAATGACCGGCTTCTCGGCCTATTGTGGGTTCGTCACGCGAGCGGCTGCGGCGCGAGGTGACCGGGTGCTGGTTTCTGGCGCTGCCGGAGGCGTGGGCTCGCTGGTAGTTCAATTGGCGCGGATCCTAGGCGTAGCGAAGATCGTCGGCATCGCAGGGGGCGCAGACAAGTGCGACCTGATTCGCAAGCTCGGATGCGATGAGGCCATTGACTATAAGGCTGATGACCTACCCGCACGGATTGCTGAGAACTTCCCTGTTGGCATGGACCTTTACTTCGACAATGTCGGTGGAGAAATCCTGCAGGCAGCTCTCGATTGCCTAGCTTCACGAGCGCGGGTTCTGCTCTGCGGCTCGATCTCTGAATACCAGCGCGAGACCCCGTTCGCGCCGAGCAACTACACCAATCTGCGTGCCAAGAACGCTGATATGCGGGGTTTCTTCGTGTACAACCACGCTCAGGAGTTCGATGCCGCCGAAGCCGCCATGGCTGAATGGATTCGCGAAGGCAGACTGCGCGTTGTAGTGGACGAGATCCAAGGTTTCGAAAAGATGCCAGAAGCGCTCATGGGCATGTTCGCCGCCACCGGCGGAGGCAAACGCTATGTGAAACTGGTGCCGGGTTCCGTGCCAGTCTACTAGCGCGATCAGCTAATGCACCAAGTGCGGCTGATAGGCGCGGCCGTTGTAACTCTTGAAGAATTGCCCAAGTAGCGGATGCTCGATCTGAGAAGCATCGCTGCTGAAGGTCAGATGCCGCTCCGCAACATAGGTCGTCTGGGATGTGCCATCGACCATTACGTGATACCAGGGGGCATCCCTGGGCGGGCGCGAACGCGCGACCGTCTCGTACCATTCGTCACTGAGACCAAACTCGGGATCCACTTGGAATATCACGCCCCGATAGCGGAACTTTGTATGAAAGACGATTTGTCCTTGCGCAAACTTGGCCACAACCTGCCTCCCATACAAGCGGACAGCCGAGGGGCTATTCGTACTCTAGGCCTGCGGCCGCGAGTTTTTCGCGCATGCCGTAGATGTCAAGTCCCAATTCACCCGCCGCAAGCCTCGCCCGCGTGGTCTTCTCGCTTTCGGTTCTTGCACGGCTGAGCTTAAGCACCTTCTCCGCCGTATCCCGTGGCACCACGCACACGCCGTCATCATCGGCCACCACCACTTCACCGGGATTTACCAGACATCCGGCACAGACGATCGGCTTGTTCACCATGCCCGGCGTCTCTTTGACGGTGCCCTTGGCGGAAACCACTTTGCACCACACTGGGAACTCCATGCGTGTGAGGTCGGCCGTGTCGCGCACACCAGCATCGATTACCAGCCCTTGAATCC
>CAZNYE010000029.1:0-6756 GCA_964577185.1 uncultured Pseudomonadales bacterium
CTTCATTGCACTTTTCGACCACCATCCTGAGGCCGAACCAGTCTTTTCGAGGCAGTTCACTCAGGTAGGTGTCGGTGATCGTGGCACCAGAACGCTTTCCGGGTGCGCGCACGGCCTTCTTTCCGACCAGCATGCTGCGCAGACGTTCGAAGGTGGCTTCCTCGAGAATACGAAATTCGTCATCAAGGTCTTGACGTATCTCCCTTAGCTGCTGATCTTCTATCGCCTGTGCGCGGTCGTCCTTCTCGACACCTTCGCGGGTGAAAATTTGTACATCGATCACCGTTCCCTTCACGCCCGAAGGTACTCGCAGGGACGTGTCTTTCACATCCGAGGCCTTTTCGCCAAATATCGCGCGCAGCAGTTTTTCTTCGGGCGTTAGTTGCGTTTCGCCCTTCGGCGTGACTTTGCCGACCAGCACATCGCCCTGTTTTACCTCAGCGCCGATATACACGACGCCCGACGCATCAAGGTGCCGCAGCGCGCCTTCGCCCACGTTGGGAATGTCGCTGGTAATTTCATCCGCACCCAGTTTGCTATCGCGTGCGGTACAGGTAAGTTCTTGGATATGAATGCTGGTGAACCTATCTTCAGACACAACGCGTTCAGAGATCAGGATCGAATCCTCGAAGTTGTACCCGTTCCAAGGCATGAGCGCGATACGCACGTTCTGCCCAAGGGCCAGTTCACCGAGGTCAATTGACGGCCCATCGGCAAGCACATCTTTTGGATTGACCTCCTCGCCGGGCAGCACCAGAGGACGCTGATTGATGCAGGTGTTCTGATTGGAGCGTGAGAACTTGGTGAGATTGTATATGTCCACACCTGCCTCACCGGCTTCGGTTTCCTGCTCATGGACACGCACGATAATTCGGCTCGCATCCACGCTTTCCACAAGGCCTCCCCGCCGCGCCACCGCGCACACGCCGGAGTCGATGGCAACCCGTCGCTCCATCCCAGTTCCCACCAGGGGTGTTTCAGAGCGAATGAGGGGCACCGCCTGACGCTGCATATTGGACCCCATGAGCGCCCGGTTGGCATCATCGTGCTCTAGGAAGGGAATCAGCGAAGCGGCAACTGAAACCACTTGCTTGGGTGACACGTCGAGATAGTCGACATTATCCGGCGTGGTCTTTAAGAACTCGTTGTTGCGACGCACATCGATGAATTCATCAACCAGCCTCCCGTCGATGATGTTCGAACCAGCCTGCGCGATGACATAGTCGGCTTCGTCCACCGCCGATAGGTAGGTGATTTCGTCTGTCACCATACCTTCGACGACCTTACGGTAGGGGCTCTCCAGGAAACCATACTCGTTGGTTCGCGCATAGGTCGCCAAGTTATTGATCAGGCCAATATTTGGGCCTTCCGGTGTCTCAACGGGGCAGACGCGACCGTAGTGTGTGGGATGCACGTCGCGAACCTCAAATCCAGCCCGTTCGCGGGTGAGCCCGCCGGGTCCCAGGGCGGATATGCGGCGCTTGTTGGCGACCTCGGAGAGGGGGTTATTTTGGTCCATGAATTGTGAAAGCTGGCTCGACCCAAAAAACTCGCGCACCGCCGCGGCGACCGGCTTGGCGTTTATCATGTCCTGTGGCATAAGGCCTTCACTCTCTGCCACGCCAAGCCGTTCCTTGACAGCGCGTTCCACTCGTGTCAGCCCGATGCGAAACTGGTTCTCGGCCATTTCACCCACCGACCGCACGCGTCGGTTGCCGAGGTGATCGATATCGTCAACCGTGCCTTTGCCATTGCGCACATCAATCAGGGTGCGCAGCACGTCGACAATGTCCCCCGGCGTGAGAACGCCCTCACCTTCGATGCTGTCGCGCCCGAGTCGGCGATTGAATTTCATGCGACCAACCGCGCTCAGATCGTAGCGTTCTTCGGAGAAGAATAGCCGCTCGAAGAGTCCGTCCGCGGCCTCACGTGTTGGCGGTTCACCCGGTCTCATCATGCGATAGATCTCCACCCTGGCCTCATACTGATTGCGGGTGGGATCCACGCGCAGGGTTTCGGACAGGTAGTTTCCGCAGTCGAGGTCGTTGGTGTAGATGGTTTCTATGTCGGCGAACTTGAGTTCTTCGAGGCGTTCCAGCAGTTCATCGGTAATCGCCGTATTGCAGGGTGCCACCTCTTCTCCGGTGTTCTTATCGACAAGCGCGGTCGCGGTGACTTTGCCGATGAGGTACTCACGCGGGACATCAAGCCGACGGAATCGAGTTTCGGCGATTTGCCGAACATGACGCGCCGTGATGCGTCTTCCCTCCGAGACGATTGTCCTGCCGTCGCGATCTTGAATATCAAAGCTCGCAACATCCCCACGCATGCGTTCCGGCACCAGGTCCATGGAGTATTTGCCGCCACGCTTGCGGTGAAAATTCACTTTCTCGAAGAAGAGTGCGAGCATTTCCTCGGTGGAGAGCCCCAAGGCTCGCAGCATGATGGTGGCCGGAAGCTTTCTCCTTCGGTCGATGCGAACGTACACCAGATCCTTGGGGTCAAACTCAAAATCGAGCCATGACCCACGATAGGGGATGACCCGCGCGGAATAGAGGAGTTTCCCGGAAGAGTGGGTTTTCCCCTTGTCGTGGTCGAAAAAGACACCTGGTGACCTGTGTAGCTGTGAGACCACAACCTTTTGTGTGCCGTTGACAATGAAGGTGCCGTGTTCGGTCATGAGCGGAATCTCGCCCATGTATACCTCCTGCTCCTTGATCTCTTTTAGCGTTTTGTAGTTCGTCTCCTTGTCATACAGCTTGAGTTGTACTTTGACATGCAGGGGGGCCGCGTAATTGGCGCCACGCTGCAGGCATTCCTTGACATCAAAGGGTGGTTCGCGAAAGCTGTAGCTCACATAGTCAAGTTCCGCGTTCTCGGAACGGCTCTTGATGGGAAAGATGGATTTGAAAGTGCCGTGCAGCCCATATTGACCGCGCTCCTTTGGGGGCAGGTCGGATTGCAGGAATTTGCGATACGAATCGATTTGGATCGCCAACAGATAGGGGATCTCCATGACCTCGGCGAGGGTGCCGAAGTCCTTACGCCAACGTTTCTTTTCCGCTAAACTAAGTGACATCGGGGGCCTCCGGTCAAGTGCATTTGGTAATTGATCTGGTAAACAATCTTGAACAAGCTGGTGAGCGGGGTGGGCGCACCATCATGCCCCCGGCTCGCTCGGCAAGCCGGGTTGTGATGTCGCGGGAAGATTGGGGATTTCAACAGTGTAAGGACTACTTGAGTTCTACGCTGCCGCCCGCTTCTTCGATTTGCGTTTTGTAGGATTCGGCTTCTTCCTTGCTGACGCCTTCCTTGACGGCCTGTGGAGCGCCGTCAACCACTTCCTTGGAGTCCTTCAGGCCAAGTCCGGTAATAGCACGAACGGCTTTGATGACGTTCACCTTCTTGTCTCCAACTGCGGTGAGCACCACGTCAAACGAGGTCTGTTCTTCCACCTCGGCCGCACCGCCTTCATCGGAAGACGGTGCCTGCACCGGTGCGGCCACGGCCGCCGCTGCCGTGACACCGAAGCGCTCTTCCATCATTTTGACGAGCTCGACGACGTCCATGACGCTCATCTCGGCGACGGCATTTACAATATCGTCTTTGGACAAATCCATTGTTGTGTTCCTCCAGGGGTGTGTTCGTGATTCGAATGCGTATGAATAAATGTTTCGCTATCTATACGCCTCTACAAGAGAGAGGCGATGTCAAAACTAGCTCCCCTCAGCCTTTTCTTTGGCGTAGGCATCGAGGGTCATCACCAGTTTCTGGGGCACTGCCGCCAAAGTTCGCGCGAGCTTGGCAACAGGCGCACTCAGTGTGCCAATAAGTATGGAAAGTGCCTGTTCGCGAGAAGGCAAACTCGCCACTGATCGAAGCTCTTCCCCGGGCAGCAAATGTCCGTCAACGGAAATAGCGCGGACTTGAAGTGATTCGTGTTCCTTGATGAAATCTCGCATGAGTCGCGCCAATGAACCCGAGTCCTGCTGAACGGATGCGAGCAAATTCGGCCCGATAAGGCTTTCCTGAAGACAGATGTGCTGTGTGTCCTCCAAGGCCTTGCGCGCCAACCTGTTGGGAACCACTTTGATCCCGATGTTTTGGTCTCGCGCACGTCGGCGCATGTCCGTCATGGCGGCAACATCAAGTCCACGGTAGTCGGCGAGCAAGAGCGTTGAAGATTCACTCGCGATGTTGCGCACATCTTCGACCAGCGCTTCCTTCCTTTCTCTCGTCATCGGCATGGGACGCTCCTCACTTAGCTTGAGAGTGTTGACAGGTCGATGGTGAGCCCGGGCCCAAAAGTCGAAGAAAGGGTGAGTTTCTTGAGATACACACCTTTTGACGAAGCCGGTTTGGCGCGTCTTAGGTCGGACAGCAGCGCCTCGACATTCTCCTTCACGCGCTCTGGTTCGAAGCCGACCTTGCCAACGGTGCCATGGATGATGCCGCCACGGTCGGTACGAAAACGTAGCTGACCGGACTTCGCATCGCGCACGGCGTTGCCGACATCATCTGTCACCGTTCCCGACTTGGGATTTGGCATCAAGCCTCGTGGCCCGAGAATACGCGCCAAAGGACTTACAGTCTTCATCGCGGAACGTGTTGCGATGACGGTATCAAAATCAAGTTCTCCACCCTTTATCCGCTCGGCCAAATCGTCAAGGCCAAAGGCATCGGCCCCCGCCTCTCGTGCGGCCTCTGCATCATCGTCACCGGCAAACACCGCCACGCGCACCAACTTGCCGTTGCCATGCGGCAGCGTCGTTGCGCCGCGAACGGTCTGGTCCGACCGGCGTGGGTTCACGCCGAGGTTGACCGACACGTCCAAGGATTCCTCAAACGGATTTTCTTGACTTGCGTCTCGATTGGGACTCAGTTCACGCAGCAGATGCACTGCTTCGTCAATGCTGTACGAACGCGTCGAATCCACCAATTCGCGGGTCTTCTTTTGACGCTTGGATAGCTTCATGTGTCTTTCTCTTACCTTGCGCGGGCGTTCCGGTATTGACCGTTTCGATACTTACAGGGTAACTACTCGCCCCCCTCCCTTGACACTATAGGACACCGCCCGATTGTGGACACAGAGATTGGGTGTGCAGATCATCAGAGGTGACATAGCGATTAGTTCCTATAGTGTCAAGGGAGGGGGGCGAGTAGTTACCTTACAGGCTTATTTCTATGGGTGTACTTCAATGCCCATGCTGCGAGCCGTGCCCGCGATGGTGTTGAATGCCGCCTCTTCGTTCGCCGCGTTCAGGTCGTTTCTTTTCATCGCCACGATTTCTTCGATCTGCTTTCGGGTTACCTTGCCAACCTTGTCGGTGTTGGGGGTGGATGAGCCCTTTTCTATGCCGGCGGCCTTTCTGAGGAGCACGGCTGCCGGTGGGGATTTGACGACAAAATCGAACTTGCGGTCCGCATACACGCTGATCACAACCGGCACCGGCATGTTGCGTTCCAAGTGCCCGGTCGCTGAATTGAATCTGCTGCAAAAGTCTTGAATGTTGAGGCCATGTTGGCCGAGCGCCGGGCCGATGGGAGGGGCCGGATTCGCCGCGCCAGCGGGAACCTGCAACTTGATGTATCCAGTGATTTCAGCCACAGTTGTCTTCTCCTTATTGCTCCTTGTTGGCAGGCGCTAGTGGCTCGCCTTAGCCCTTCTCCACCTGGGTGAACTCAAGCTCGACAGGAGTTGACCGCCCAAAAATAGTGACCGCCACCTTGAGCTTGTTGTTTTCATAGTCCACGGTTTCAACCACCCCACTGAAGTCGTTGAAGGGCCCTTCCGTAACGCGCACGATTTCTCCAGGTTCGTACACAATCTTGGGCCGCGCTTTGTCGCCGCGGCCGGCCTCAACGCCAGCAAGAATCGACTCCGCTTCGGCGGGCGTCAGTGGCGTAGGGTCATCGGCCTTTCCACCAATAAAGCTCAGCACTCTTGGCGTTTCCTTCACGAGATGCCAGGTGTGATCGTTCAGAATCATCTCCACCAGCACATATCCCGGAAAGAACTTGCGTTCGCTGCGACGCTTCTGACCTCCTCGCATTTCCACGACTTCTTCGACCGGCACCAGCACCTGACCAAAGCAATGGGTATTGCTCGATTCTTGGATTCGCTCCTCGAGCGCGCGCTTCACGGCCTTCTCATAGCCAGAGTAGGCCTGCACGACATACCAGCGCATAGTCTGCGGCTTGACGCTTGCGGGTTGATCTTCTGTCGTTGATTCCATGGTGGCTAGTAGCGCTTCATCCAATGACTGTTGAAACCAACCAACTCAGCAGGGAATCCAGACCCCACAGAATGATGGCGAAAATGATCACCAGCAAGATCACTATGAAAGTGGTCTGAGTGGTCTCTTGTCGAGTCGGCCAGACAACACGACGAATTTCCCCCCTTGCTTCCTTGAGCAAGGAATAGACCGCGGCACCCTTTTCCGTTTGCGATGCTATCAGCAGTGCGACCACGGCAAGCCCAACAATGGCTAGCACCCGGTTGAGCAGGGATTGCTCTCCCAGGTACCAATTGCCGAATATGGCGGCGGCGACCAGGGCGAACACCAGCAACCACTTGAGCCAGTCCAGTCCTGATGTGCGAGATGGCGTGTTCATGACTTAGGTTTGGCAAAGGCTTCTGGTACGTAGACTGCGTAAACGCGGGGCATGCGCCCTGTGCTTGTTGATAGTCGATTGTTGGTGATTGTCTGATGGTGATTGTCTGTTGGTGATTGTCCGATGGTCGTTGGGAATTCG
>CAZNYE010000030.1:0-2599 GCA_964577185.1 uncultured Pseudomonadales bacterium
CTCTCTGAGCAAATTGATGAGCTTGAAGTTGACGAAGAAATCTCTGAAGAGCTTGAGGCGCTCAAGAAGAGTCGTGATGGGGCGAAGTCCGATGCCGTCGAAGCGAAGGACTCGGATAACGCATCCTAACGACACACATTCCGAATGATAGTAATCCCTTGATCGTATCCCGTCATGTCTAGTTCCTTTATCGCATTCTTGTTCGTGACCACCTTGGTATTTTTGACGGTGGTTGTACCTATCTGGCTTGTCATGCACTATCGGAGTAAGCGCCTTGCATCCACAGAACTCAATGAAGATGAGCGGCACGAACTCGAAATACTTGCCGACAAAGCCGAGTCTTTCGCTGAGCGCATAGAGGTGTTGGAGGCAATTCTGGACGACCAGGCGCCGGATTGGAGAAACAACACGGATGACGAGTCAAACGATCAGAGACCGCGCAAGTGACAGAATCAAGTGACAAAAGAAATTCTGGCCAGCGCAAACGGCGTGAGCGAACCGACGATGTCTCGGATGCCATTGGTCGCGTGGAAGAGTCGATTGAAAGGCTCTTCAAAGTTGTGCGCGATGAGGTGAAGGAAGGACTATCTTCGGAATCCGCCAGGGCATTCCGCTCGACAGCCGAGGGCATTGATCGAACAGCCCGCAGCTTTGAGCGCAGCAGCGCCCGCAGGCGGCGCAAGCGGCAGCAAGGCGACGATCGCTATGACAATAAGCGTGACACTGGTTGGGAATCCTTCGACCGACCGCGTCTGGTGCGGTCGGTGGAGCGAAAGATCATCGCAGGTGTGTGCGGCGGATTGGCCGACTATTGGGGCACCGAGCCTTGGGTGGTGCGCGTGTTCGCCATCATCGCCGCGCTGTTCTTCCCACATCTCCTCATAGCCGCGTATATCATCGCTTGGGTATTGCTGCCGAGGGCCGATGATGAGCGTTGGCGCCGCCGTCCCCGTAGACCTGATATTTCCAGTCATGATCCCATCGCGCCTGAATTCGGCGGACCCTACGCTTTCAAGAAGAGTTTGCGCACATTGCAAAGCGCGTTTCGAGAAATTGATCGCCGAATCCGCAGGCTGGAAGAGGCGGTTACGGACCCAAGTTTCGGGGTGCGGCGCGAATTTGGAAAGTTGAATGACTAGTGCACCGTTTCTGCTCGATCTTCAGTGTTGGCAGACTTGTTTCGCTATACTCACATTTTCTCAAGCCGGGTCGGAGGATCTTGTGCTTAAGAGGTAAGCTATGGATTTATGGACTTTTCTTACGATTATCGTACTTGCCAGTATAGGCCTTTCAGCCTATCAAGCACGACTGCGCCATATGCGCCGAAGCAAGCCTAGCGATAGCTGTTCTCGCGACGAGGATATTGACGACCTCGCGGAGCGGGTTGCCACACTCGAATCTATAGTGACCGACCGGAAGTCACGGCTCAAAGACGAGATCGACAGACTGTAGGCTGACGATTGTCGGCAACAGCTTTGCGCGGGGGAGGCGCGTGAGGAGCGTCCAAGGTTGCTGGCCGCGATTGCTTACAGTGATTGCTTACATTGTTGAAACCGGAGCGGTGTGCGACTACAATTCGAGGCTTCGCGCAGCATGTCCACGAGGAACGCGGATCTAGCGCACCTGCTTTGAGGAACCTTCATGAGTAGTGTCGAAGAGCGAGTAAAGAAGCTCATCGTTGAGCAACTGGGTGTGAACGAGTCAGAAGTCACGCCCGATGCATCCTTTGTTGATGACCTTGGCGCCGATTCTCTCGATACGGTCGAGCTTGTCATGGCGCTCGAAGAGGAATTCGAGACCGAAATTCCGGATGAAGACGCCGAGAACATTACAACAGTTCAAGAGGCAATCGATTACGTATTGAAGTCGGTTGACGATTAGCGCGGGATTGTCAACACCGTCCCGACCCTTTCTTCTTGCGGGACGATTTTTCAGTTTTTTCGGGACGCGCGGTCTAGCCCATCGCGAGTGGTTTCAGTGGATAAGGGAGTGAAGGGAAGACGCGTCGTCATATCAGGGTTGGGAGTCTTGTGCCCGGTCGGCAACAGCGTTGAAGAGGCATGGCAGTCGATCCTTTCCGGCAAGAGCGGCGCGGCGCCAATCACATCTTTTGATACCACTGCGCACAGGGTGAACTTCGCCTCCATGGTCAAGGACTTTGACGTGGCGGCGCATATGGATGTCAAGGAAGCCCGTAGGATTGATCCCTTTGTGCAATTTGGTGTCGTCGCCGCCGATCAGGCCTTCGCGGATTCGGGATTGGATGCGAACGGAGTCGATCCAACCCGAATAGGTGTGGCGTTAGGCTCCGGCATCGGAGGCATAAGCACCATCACCCAAAACGCGCAATCGCTGGCCGACAAGGGGCCAAGAAGAGTCTCGCCGTTTTTTGTGCCTTCCAGCATTATCAACATGGTGTCGGGCAATGTTTCCATCAAACGTGGTTTCGCTGGTCCTAATATCGCCTTGGCGACGGCCTGCACCACCGGAGCCCACAGCATTGGCTTGGCCGCGCGTATGATTCAATACGGTGACGCGGATGTGATGATTGCTGGCGGCAGCGAGGCTTCCATTTCAGAGCTGACGCTTGCAGGATTCG
>CAZNYE010000031.1:0-2489 GCA_964577185.1 uncultured Pseudomonadales bacterium
GGCATTGGTTCTGAACTCCTTCGGCACATGCAGGCGCGCTTGTCTCGAGGTCAGCAGGTGCTCTTGTTCATCAACCGGCGCGGATTCGCGCCAGTCTTGCAGTGCACCAGCTGCGGCTGGAAGGCCGAGTGTCCATCCTGCGACTCGCCAATGACCCTGCATCAGACACCGAATTGCCTGCGCTGCCATCACTGTGGACGAGAAACCAAGCCAATTCTCTCCTGCCCAGAATGCGAAGGCACGGACCTGCTGCCCTTCGGCGCCGGAACCCAACGAGTTGCTGAATATGTCGGTGAACGCTTCCCTCATGTACCGGTCGTGCGCATTGATCGCGATGCCGTGCGGGGCAGGCAGATCGCGGCGCGGCTCTCGGAAATCCCAAAGGGCCAACCCGCGATTCTCGTCGGCACTCAGATGTTGGCGAAGGGACACCACTTCCCGGACATCACGCTTGTGGGTGTGCTTGGCGCGGACTGGGGATTCATCAGTCCCGACTTTCGCGCACCGGAACACACGGCGCAGATCATCCTACAGGTGGCCGGACGAGCGGGCCGCGCAGAGCTTTCGGGCGAGGTACTGATTCAAACCCTGCATCCAGAACACCCAGCACTGAACCTGCTCGTCAATGAAGGCTACGAAGCCCTGGCCAAGCGTCTTCTCCAGGAACGCAGGACGGCAGGGCTCCCTCCCTTCGGAAGGCTCGCATTGATTCGCGCAGACAGCCGTAAAGAATCCTCGGCGCAAGAGTGGCTTGTTGAACTGGCGGGCATCGCCTCAAATAGGCGCTCCACGCAGGTGTTGGGACCCATGCCGGCACCCCTTCCGAAGCGGGCGGGCCGCTACCGCTTCGCGTGTGTTCTATTGGCGGACCATCGCACCGCTCTACACGCCACCCTTTCCCACCTCGAAGAACACCTACCGACACGACCACCGAGCGGTGTGCGCTGGATGATCGATGTGGATCCGATCAGTATGCTTTGAACAAGTCCAATCGAGTGAAATTTGGTAACGTATCAGTTACCATACTTCAATGATCGAAGTCAGGGAGTTCGTCGATGCTCAAGGAATCAGCCCGTTCGGTCGCTGGATCAGCGATCTTGATCATCACGCCGCCGCACGCGTGGCGACCGCGCTGTACAGGATCGAGACAGGGAACCTCTCCAACGCCAAGGGTGTCGGGGGCGGCGTGTTGGAATACCGAATCGACTTTGGTCCAGGCTACCGCATTTACTTCGGGCGGGATGGTGATGCATTGATCATTCCCCCCGGGGGTGGAACGAAAGTGCGTCAGCAGCGCGACATTGGGGCGGCGGTCGAGTTATGGCGCGAGTACAGGCGGAACAGGCAGCAGGAGGATTGAGGCTATGCCATTGACACGGAATTTCAGAGCGACAATCCGGGAGCGACTCGAATGTGACCCGAGCTTCCGGGGGACACTTCTAGAAGAAGGTGTGCAGTGCCTTCTTGCCGGCGAGCTCGATGTTGGCAAGTCGATTCTGCGCGATTTTGTCAACGCGACGATTGGGTTTCAGAAGCTCGGTGAGATCACCTCGAAGTCGCCGAAGAGCCTGATGCGTATGCTGAGCTCGAACGGCAATCCGCAAGCCCGCAACCTCTTCGAGATTATCAACTGTCTTCAGGAGCGAGAGGGGCTGCACATCAAAGTACAGGTGGCTCCCTGATTCCTTGATGAGGAAAAAGGAAAATAACTACTCGCCCCCCTTGACACTATAGGAACTAGTCGCTATGTCGCCTCTGATAACCTGCTCACCCATTCCGTTCCGCCCCCAAGGGGGCATTGTCCTATAGGGTCAAGGGGGCGAGTAGTTACAGAAAAAGGAAAAAGAGAGGAAGGGCGCGCACTGACGGGATAGTTTGGCAAAACGCTCGTGTAATCTTAGGTCACCCGGCAGGTGCGCCCCATGAAGCGAGAAATAGAGCCGAATCCGATAAGAGTGGAGACTGACTTCACGGATGCGATACCGAACCTGCTTGCCGATGAAGGCTATGAAGTCTCGGCCAGACATCTTCTCAAAGAACGCAATTACATTGACATTGACAATGAAATTTGGATGTATCACGTCCAATTTTCATGGTAAATTTTCATTATGATTCCTCGGGAGCGACATCTTGCCAACCTGCTGTCCCTATTGCGGGACAGTCCGGTGGTCGCCATGCTCGGTGCTCGGCAAGTGGGCAAGACCACACTTTCGAAGACTCTCGTGCAAAGATACGAAGCACCCGCGACTGTATTTGATCTGGAGTCATCCGCAGATATTGCACAACTGGCCGATCCATTACTGACACTTTCACCTTTGAGCGGTTTAGTTGTCATTGACGAAGTTCAAAGATATCCGGAACTATTCCAGACGTTGCGGGTGCTCGCAGATAGGAGGCCATTACCGGCGCGTTTCTTGGTTCTTGGCAGCGCATCTCCGAAGTTGCTTCGTCAAACCTCTGAATCTCTGGCTGGTCGCATCGCCTATTAC
>CAZNYE010000032.1:0-10719 GCA_964577185.1 uncultured Pseudomonadales bacterium
GGCCAATTGGCACAAGAGGTGCAATGAAGTCGGAGGTCTGAAAGAAGGACAGTCCGCTGCGACGATTCCAAAGCCAGAGGCCGGTGCACACTCCGAGCAGTCCACCATGAAACGACAGGCCTCCTTCCCAGAGTCTAAAGAGCCAGAGAGGATCTCGTAGAAATAAATCCATGCCGTAAAACAGCGCATAGCCGATGCGTCCTCCGACCACCGCCCCCAGGGCACCGTACCAGACAAGGTCCCACATCTGATCTTGGGAAGGCGAGCGAGCACCCAAGGCTGGCGAATTGGCGCGTCTTCGCCCGAGCCACCAGACCATGAAGAACGCAGCGAGGTAGGAAAGGCCATACCATCGCAATGCAACAGGCCCTATAGAAAAAATGATTGGATCTATGTAGGGATAGTACAACGCGGTTTCTCTTCGATACCCAAGGTTCGAACTTTGGAGTTGGCTTGGGCTTGGGCGGGGCTAAGCCCCTAGAATATCACCGAGCGAAGGATCAGTCCTCAATCCAAGGCCTTTCACAGAAGTTCTCATTATGGGTGTGAACTCCTTTCCTACGACAGTCTGAGAGGCAATTCGCCAGAGACATAGCCGAGCGGACCGGGAAGAAGACACCTCACACAGGAGTTCGCAGCCATAATGAGAATTTCTTGGAGTCATATCAGTGTGCCTCATAGCCATCGCCTATGGCGTTCACCCTGAGATACGCCTTGCGGTGGCGGCCAATCGTGACGAAGTTCATCAGCGCCCAACCTTGGCCGCTGACTATTGGCGCGACTATCCACATGTGCTTGCGGGACGCGACCTCGAGGCTGGCGGAACTTGGATGGGGGTAACAAGCAATGGTCGATTTGCTGCCTTGGCCAACTATGCCGCGAGAGGGAACGAGGGCCGCAAGTCACGCGGGCATCTGGTTGGCGACTTCTTGAAACAGGATGATAGCGCCCTTGACTATGCTTCTCGCTTGCGCGGCGAGGACTATGCAGGATTCAATCTCGTCCTGTTTGATGGAGAATCTTTGGTGTACTTCACCAACAGCCAGGATAAGCCTCGTAAACTTGATGTTGGCGTGCATGGTATTTCCAACGCCTCTCTCGATGCCGATTGGCCAAAAATGCGCGCGAGCAGTGCGCTGCTACGAGGTGCACTTGATGCTGGCAGTGACAAGGATAAGATCATCGAGGGCATGCAAGACAGCAATCCGCCGCCTGATTCAGAGCTGCCTGCCGGTGATGCGCCACTTGAGCTGCGCCGTCGCACTTCGAGCTGCTTCGTTGTTGGAGAAGACTATGGCACCCGGTCAACCACAGTCGTCTTTATTGGCTCCAAGTTGCTCGAATTCGAAGAGCAGTCCTATGACCACACGGGCGAGCCCACGGACAGGCGAACTTTCGCGCTCGAACTCTGACGAGAAGTCCGCAAGCGCGAGCTCACATACTTGACAAGGAACTAGGAAGGTGGCGCGGCATCAAGCGCTCGAGTCCCAGGGCGCGGATCTGCTCTTGCATAAAGTCGGCGATCTCTTGTGCATCGGACATGCGCAACACGCGTGCGAGAATCCGCCGCGCCTGCATGAGTGAGATTTGGCGAAGCACCCATTTAATTCGCGGGATATTGGCCGCGTTCATGGACAACACGTCGTAGCCCATGGCGATGAGCAATATGGCGCCAGAGGCCGTGCCTGCCATTTCTCCGCAAATGCCTATGGGTTTGGATTCTTTGTGTGCCGCGACGGCTACTTCTCTCAGTGCCCAAATGACGGCGGGGTGAAGCTCCTGATAGAGATCCGCCACACGAGAGTTGTTGCGGTCCACCGCAAGCATGTATTGCGTCAGATCATTTGACCCCACGGCGAGAAAATCCACCTTGCTGGCGATTTCCTTCGCCTGATACACGGCGGCCGGCACTTCGATCATAACGCCTACCTGTGGAACCTTGACATCTACGCCCTCGTCGCGGATTTCCTGGTAGGCGCGCTCGATGAGCGCGTAGGCTTCCTTTATTTCCAGCAGATTGGTGATCATGGGCAACATGATTCGAAGCGAGCAATTGAGGCCGGCGTTCGCGGCAATCATGGCGCGAGCTTGGGCCATGAATATGTCGGGATGATCGAGTGTGACCCTTATGCCTCTCCAGCCAAGAAAGGGATTGTCCTCGGATATGGGGAAATAGTTGAGGGACTTGTCGCCACCTATGTCGAGCGTGCGTATGGTGACCGGCCTCGGTTCGAACGCCTCCATCTGTTCGCGATAGATGATGCGCTGTTCTTCCTCTGTGGGGAAAGTGTTGCTGGTCATGAACGGCACTTCGGTGCGAAACAGGCCAATGCCTTCCGCGCCCATGTCCAGCGAGCGAGTGAGGTCGCTAGAGAGGCCAATGTTGACCCAAAGCCGAATGCGTAACCCGTCGCGCGTTTCGCAGGGTTCGTCTTTGAGCGCCATAAGCTCATGATTGAATTCGGTTTCCTCGACGATGAGCGATTCGAAGTACTCGGTCAAGTGTTTGGAAGGGTTGGCGAATACGCGACCGTAGTGGCCATCGACGATGAGCTCTTGGCCTTCCAGATCAAGAATCGGAAGGTCGACGGCGCCGACCACGGTGGGCACGTTGAGAGCTCTCGCGAGAATTGCCACGTGTGAGTTGGCTGACCCGCGCGCCGAGACGATACCCTTGAGGTACTTCTCGACGAAGCCAGCGACTATATCGGCGGTGATTTCTTCTCCAATGATGATGACGCCATCGCTTAAGTCTCTATGTTCATGGCTGATCTCGGTGAGTCCATCGAGGAGGCGTCTTCCTATGCTGCGCACATCTGCGGCGCGCTCACGCAAGTATTCGTCTTCAAAATTGGCAAAGGCTCGCGAGTGTTCGGAAACAACATCAAGCAATGCCCCCTGCGCCCAGTTGCCTTCTCGAATCTTGTTGCGAATCTCAAGCGGCAGGCTGTTGTCATCCAGCATATGTTGATAGGCATCGAAGACTGCCTGTTCGTCCCTGCCAACTCTACCCTCTAGGCGATCAGCAAGGGTGGCTATCTCTTGCCGAGCCTGTTCGAGCGCACGCTCAAAACATGCTAGTTCTTCTTCGATATCCGCGACTCTCCGGCGAGTCACAGATTCAGGCTGTATGGGTGCCTGCACGACAATCGCACGCGCATGGGCGATACCCGGGGCGCCGCGCACACCCATGTAGCGCGCATCGAGTGGTATCTGCGGTGTCGATGGCTGATGGACAAAAGGCACGCCGCTCATTGCATCCGCGTGCGCGATGATGCCGGCAAGCTGGGCGGCTAGCGTGACGAGGAAAGCCTCCTCTTGCTCGTTGAATCGTCGCTCCTCTTGACCTTGCACAATCAGCACGCCGTGAACGCGGCGCGCGCTGATGAGTGGCACGCCGAGATACGAAGGAAATATCTCTTCGCCACTCTCTTCAATGAGTTTGAAGCGTGGGTGCAGCTTGGCGTTCTTGAGGTTGATGGGTTCCGCTCGGCCCGCGACATAGGACACAAGGCCTTCTCCCTTCTTTAGAAAGGCCTTGCCCACCAATTCTGCGTTCAAGCCATGACTTGCCACCAAGAGATGTCGATCATTTTCGTCGTCACAGAGATACACACTGCACACATCGACGCCCATGGCCTCGTGGATTCGCTCAACGATGATTTCAAGAACCCGTCCGGTTTCCGATTCGGAATGCACCTCTTGAATGATGGCTCGAAGCGAGTTCAGCATCTGGAATTTAGTCCAAGTTGGGGCGCAAATTCGATCATGGCAGCGGCGTAGACCTTGCGCTTAAAGTTGATGATACAACGCAAGGGATACCAGAAGCTCACCCAGCGCCACTGATCAAATTCGGGTGGTTGCTCTCGGTCAAGGCGAATATCTTGCGCGTCGCCGAGAAATCTCAGCAAGTACCACTTTTGACGCTGCCCTATGAACGCCTTGCTGCCGGAATGACATCGAAACCGTTCCGGCACACGATACTTGAGCCAGTGTCGTGTGCTTGCCATGATCTTCACGCAGTCGCGGTGGACCCCAATCTCCTCAAGCAACTCACGATAGAGCGCATCTTGTGCGGATTCGCCATGTGCCACGCCACCTTGCGGAAATTGCCAGGCATCTGTCCCGCTGCGGCGAGCCAGCAAGACTTGATCTTGGTGATTCGCCAAGATGAATGCGACATTTGGCCGATACCGGTCTGCGTCCCGCACAACGCGCAAAACTGGAGTTGGGCGGCGATTGTTTCATACATGCGAAGCTCGTGCATGATGTGTGCGAGCGGGCTGAAGTCGCGCATGCCAAGCACCCCAAAGGTGCGGCGCGGTAGGGCGAGCCGCATCAGTCTGTTCAAGTGCGCTTCGCGGGTCAGGCGTTTCGGATGGTCAAACCTCCGTCGACTGGCAGGGCCACACCTGTGATAAAGGATGATGCGGGCAGCACAAGACTCAGTGTTCCGTGCGCCACTTCTTCAGGGTCGGCGTAGCGTTTGAGAGCCACCCGTCTTCTCGCAAACTCCTGCTTGTGCTCAGGTGGGATGGCTTGCGTGATGCCGGTGTGTATCGGACCTGGGCATATGCAGTTCACTGTGATTCCTTCGGGCCCAAGCTCGACCGCAAGTGAACGAGTCAAGCCGACCACCGCGTGCTTTGCGGCCGTATAGGGGCTGCCATACTTGGTGGCCCCATAGGCTTCGGTGGAAGCGATGTTGACGATGCGTGCGGCATCTGATTGCCTCAGCAAGGGAAGCGCGGCGCGTATGAGTCTTTGGTGAGCAGTGATCAAAACGTCGAGACTCCTTTGCCAGGCCTCTTCGTAGTGGTCGCTGTCGATGGGTGCTGGTATAGACAGACCCGCGTTGTTCACAAGTATGTCGATGTTGCCGAAACTTTCGCCAAAGCCTTGTACAGCTTGGTGCAATGCATCGCGATCAGAAACATCAAGCGCCGCGGTGCGAACGTCCCCTCCTGCGGAGCGAATGGTGTCAGCCACACGTTCAAGTGGTTCTGCATTCAAGTCGATGAGTGCCAACCGCGCGCCTTCGTCGGCGAACAGGTAGGCGGTCGCCTCTCCCATGCCGCTTGCGGCGCCAGTGATGATGGCCACGCGGCCCGAAATGCTTCTATTGAGTGTGCTAAGTCGTGCCAATTCTCAGTTGCTACCAGTGAGGTGAATAGACACGAATTCTACGGCGATGGTGGGTCGTCTGGGGCTCGAACCCAGGGCCCACGGGTTAAAAGCCCGTTGCTCTACCGACTGAGCTAACGACCCGCGTGAACGAATTGCGCATTGTAGCCTTGTTGGAGCATATTGCCCCAATTTCCCACTACCTCTGCCTCAGATATTCTTTTGAGAGTTCTGCCGCTGTAGTGGACGGATGTTCATTCAAGATTCTGCGCAGGTATTGCTCTGCAGTCTCTTGATCACCGAGACGATCATAGACAACACCAAGTTTGTAGAGCGCGTCTGGCACCTTGCGACTTTCAGGAAAGAGCGTTAACACCTGTACGAACGACTGTCTGGATTTCTCCAGATCTTCGAGCCTAAGGTGTAGTTCGCCAAGCCAATAGAAAGCGTTTGGCGTGTATTCTCCGTTGGGGTAGTCGATCAAGAACTGGTCGAAGGCGCCTACGGCCTGTTCAAACTGGCGCCCCTCAATCAGCGCAAAGGATTGCCGATACGCATCTTCCTCGGTCACGGGCTGTGTGGTCACGAAATCTTGAAGTGTAGATGCCGGGTCGGCGCCTTCGGTCGTTTCGGCTTCCTGGGGATTCTCTGGCAATACGGTCGTCGAAGGCGGCAGGCCGCTGAGGCGCCGGTCTATATCCGTGTACTGAGCAGATTGCTGACGAGAGAGCTCGTCAATCCGGTGTCCGAGTTCCTCAAGCTCGCCGCGCAGCTTCATGACCTCGTTTTGCAGCAATTGAAGCTCGTAAAACAGAGTAGAGAGGTTGTTGGAATCCTGTCTGGAGGCAGGAGGCGAGGATGAAGGCTCGCGGGGAACGCTTTGCTCGATGATGTCAACGGGAGATTCCGGCTCTTGGGATATTACAGCCTGTGGCAAGAAAAGCCCAGCTCCACATGCAAGCACCAAAAATTGGCGCAAGCACATTCGAAAATTCCGCCTCCGCCCCAACCGCGCTTGTCGCACTTGTCCGAGCGGTTGACCAGTAGGACTACTGATAGACGACCTCGACTCGCCTATTTTGAGCCCATGCCGCTTCGCTGCTTTCGGGATTGGCGGGACGCTCTTCGCCGTAGCTGACGGATTCAATCTGCGAAGCTCCAGCACCTGAAGAATTCAGAAATCTCGCAACAGCCATGGCACGACGCTCGCCGAGGGCCAAGTTATAGTCGCGAGTCCCTCGTTCGTCGCAGTGACCTTCAAGCACAGCGCTGATGCCACGATTCTCCTGCAAAAATTTCGAGTGCAGATTCAAAACGTCGAAGTCTTCGCGAGCAATGATGGCCTCGTCGTAGTCAAAGTAAAAGATGCGAGAAAGAGGTGCGCCGGTTTCCGGGTCAAGCGGATTACCGCTTTCATCCATTTGAATCTTCTTGGGCGCTGGATCTGGCTCTGGAGGCGGGGGTTCTGCTGGCGTTGGTTCAGGTTCCACCGGACTTGGCGGTTGACTGGGGGTTGGAGAAGGGCATCCGGCCAATGCGAAGGACATGAGAAGGACTATCAAAGCCCCAGAGAAAAACTTTCGATCCACTGCACCATCCGAGTTGGGAATACGGCGCATGATAGGCGAATTTCACGCTGAGATAAAGATATTAAGCAGGTGATCGAAGCAGGGAATTTTCCCTTCAGACCGTGTGACGGAGAAAAATTCTCTCTTGTTGCTCCAGGGGTAGTTAACAGCGTCAACCGAAGCGGTCAGCCATTACATGCTTGCGAAAGAATGAGTCGAGATCCGGAGGGCTACAATGATACATAAGCGCATAAGCGAATAAGGGCGACCTCTGAGTCGAAGCATTCTTGATTATCCTCAGCATCCTTGTTCTCTACACCATCGCCTTGCTTGGAATAGGCGCTTGGGCCAAGTCGCGCAATCAGTCTGAAAAGGATTTTTTTGTAGGTGGCAGACGGCTCGGACCCTGGGTTGCGGGACTTTCTTATGCAGCGAGCACCTCTTCGGCTTGGGCGCTACTGGGATTCACCGGATTTGTTTACGCGCTTGGACTTTCAGCCCTGTGGATCATTCCCGGCGTATGGATTGGGTACGCCGTGGTGTGGTTGGTCATGGGCCCACGACTGCACGCTGAATCTCACCAGCAGGATTACGTTACGCCCACCGATTTCGTGCTTGGCAAGGGTGGGGGAGCGGCGCGAACGCGAACAGCAATACTCGCCTCGACCTTGATTTCAATCTGCTTTATCTTCTACATCGCCGCCCAGTTTGATGCTGCGGGCAAGGCCTTTGTCGAGCATTTTCCGATTGATCTTGCGCAGGCGGTGGTGGTCGGCGCAGGGGTCATTCTGGTGTATTCCTTCATAGGTGGCTTTTGGGCAGTCAGCGTGACCGATATGGTGCAGGCGCTCATCATGCTCATCGTCGCCCTAGTGGTCGGATGCATGGCAGTCGTCGAACTTGGCGGCCTCGGTGCCATGGTCGACGCGCTGAGGGAAATCGCACCATCGGGGTATTTGCGCATCAGCGGCGAATACGCCGGCCTCATCCTGTTGGGGTTCGTTGCGGGCACACTCGGTATCACGCTCGGTGCCTTCGGGCAACCGCAATTGCTGGTGCGGCTCATGGCCGTCAGGGATGATCGTTCACGCCGACAAGGGTTCTTCATTGTGCTCTTCTGGGGCGCGCTGATCTATATTGCCCTTTCGTTTCTCGGACTGGCTGGACGCGCACTCTTTCCGGCCATTCCGGATGGCGAAGCCTTGCTGTACACGGCTGCGGACCAACTCTTGCCGACTGTTCTCGCGGGAATCGCTGTCGCCGCAACCCTGTCTGCGGTCATGTCCACCGCAGACTCGATATTGCTGTCCGCCTCAGCCGCCCTTGCCCACGACACCGGGCTGAATCGACGTTTCCCCGGTCGTGAGTTGCTGGTTTCGCGCTTTTCGGTGTTGGCCATCACAGTACTGGCTGTGTTCTTGACGCTTCAGCTGCCGGATACGATTTTCAATCGAGTGCTCTTCGCTTGGTCCGCATTGGGCGCCGCGTTTGGGCCGATCATGTTCTTCCGTGTGTTCGGCAGGCAGGTTTCCATGGGCGCATCGGCACTCACCATGCTGCTTGGCTTCGGCTTTACCTTGCTCTTCTACTCGGCGGGTACGGTCAGCGGAGCGAGTGACAACCTGATTGTGTATCTCGCCAAGCTACCCGGCGACCCGTTCGAACGATTGTTCCCTTGGCTGCCCGGCCTCGTAGTCCTGTTCGTCGAACAGATGATCAATCGTCAAGCCGCACAGACCTGACCACTGGCTCGAGATCTGGCGACCAGGCGGGCTCGCGCACATCGCCGATGTTTGAAGGTAACCGGTACTTGACCGCGCCGTCGACGGATACCACGGCGAGAATGCCCTGGTTGCCCCGCTTGGTGGCATAGATCAGCATGGATGAGTTGGGCGCGATGGACGGAGACTCGTCGAGTGCGGTTTCCGTGAGTACCCTGACTCGGTCTCGCGTGATGTCCTGAATCGCAAGATGGTAGCGGTTATCGCGACGATGAATAAAGGCGATGTGTTCTCCGGTGGGCATGATGCGGGGGTTGGCATTCCAGTCGCCGACAAAGGTCAGTCGATCAGTCAGGCCGGTGGAGAAGTCATAGCGATAGATTTGCGGCTTGCCGCCACGATCAGACATGAACACGATCCCCGATCCGTCGGCCATCCAATCGGGTTCCGTGTCTATGGCTGGGTGCCTGGTAATGCGCAGAAGCGCGGCGTCGCTCTCTGGTGCGGAAAGGTCTAGGGTGTAGATCTCAGGATTGCCGTCGCGGGAGATGACCAGCGCGAGGCGCCGGCCATCAGGTGAAAATGCGGGTGAGGAGTTGATGCCTTGAAACCAGGCGAGCCGACGCCGCGCGCCGGTATCGAGCTGTTGCTGATACACCCCGGTTCTTCCACCGTCGAACCAGACAAACGCGATGGACGAGGCATCCGGTGAAAAGGAGGGCGAGAGAATCGGCTGGTCTGACTCCAGCAGGGTCACAGGACGCATCCCATCGGCATCCGCCATCTCCAACCTATAGTTTGCGCGCGACGTTCCCGCGTCCTGTACCAGCACATACAGGAGCTTGGTGGAGAACGCGCCTTTGATGCCGGTGACCGACTCGTAGATGGTGTCGGAGATTTGATGCGCGATATCCCGGTGCGCGGTCTCGGCACCCGTAACCAAGCCATGCCACAGAATGCGTTCACCGAGGACATCAAAGAGAGTCCAATTCGCCTGCAGCTCCCCCGCCGGAGTCTGGCTAAGCCCACCAATCACGAGAAAATCCACGGCGGATATGCGCCAATCCCGGAAAAACACCTCATCCTGGCTACGCGGCAGGCTGAGCATATCGGTGACCGGCAGGGGAGAAAACTGTCCGCTGCGCGCCAGGTCGCGACTCACTATGTCCGAGATGCGCTCACGCACCGAAGTGTTGTCCTCGCCGACGAAGGGGACGATGGCGATGCGCAGGGGATTGTCTCGGCCACGGTCGATCTCGATGGCGATCTGGGCATGAGTGAAGGGCACCGCAATCAGCGCGAACATGCAAATGAAGGAGTGGGCAAAGCGTTTCAAGGCAATCATCGCAATAGATCCTGTGGACTAAATGTAACAGGAAGAGCGCGGAAGTGGGACTCAAATAGCTGCCTGTCGGTCGGGACTTCAAAACGCCCCGCACGTCTCACGGCCTGTTCGGCCGACCGATCAAAGGCTAGATCGCCGCTGCTTCTGACGAGTGTCACATTGGCCACGTCCCCAGTTGGTATCAGATGCACGATCAGATCGGTACGCATGCCGTTTCGTGCCGATACCGGCCGAGACCAGTTATCAACGATTCGCTGATAGATGCCCAGGGAAAAGGACATGGCCGCTTGGTCAAGCCCCGAGGCCGCGAGCTCTTCCGCCTCTTGGGCGATTGCCAAGTCTAGGGCATCATCAAGAAGCTGATCGTCGTTGAAGGCGGGTTCAGGAGGAGGTGGCTCGGGCTCCGGCTCAGGTGGCGGAGGCTCCTCCTCGGGTTCGGGTTCCTGCGGTAGGGGCATTGCTTCTTGACGCCTAGGTGCTGGCTTTGGCATGACGGGTGTTGGCTTCGGCCGTGCCTCCATCACAATGAGTTCAGCGGTAATGATCATGGGGTTTTCGAATTGAAATTCTTGGTTTTCTTGGCCTGCGGCCAAAAGAAATGTCAATGCGGCGAGCACATGAAACATCAGTGCAAGCACCGCTGGAAGCACACGAGTGAACAAGAGTCCCGCCATGCCTAGCGTGTTGCGGCCCGCCGCCCCAGGGCATTGCGTACTGCGTCAAAGCGAATCTTCATCGGGTGCCTCAGTCACCAGTCCGACACTGATAGCGCCTGCGTTTTGCAGTATCGTCATGACACGAACGACTTCCCCGTAGTCGATACTCGCATCGGCGCGCACAAACACCGGCAGTGACGGTCGTGCGCGCAAGAGCTTGCCCGCCTGCTCTTCAAGCGAATAGATGGTCACTCGATTGGCGGCGCGGGTCTCATCGGTGAGGCCTAGGTTGACAAATATTGAGC
>CAZNYE010000033.1:0-2752 GCA_964577185.1 uncultured Pseudomonadales bacterium
CAGGCGGGCGTCCTCGAGCGTCATGAGCCGCACGTCCACGCGCTGCGTGAATCCAGCGCGTGGCGTAATCTCGCGCACTTCTGGCGCGTAGCCTAGCCGACGGAATTCGAGGCGATGGGGTTCAGATGAAAGTTGAAGGCGAGTATTGGCCTCTGACTGCTCACGCCCGTCAACGAGAAGCGTCGTATCTTCTGGCCATACCTCGACCAGCACGTCGCCAATGGAGCGAGTAAGGTCGAAGCGTAATCTTCTTGATGCCCCGGGAGCGAGCGTGACACGCTCGGTGGATTCCTCATAGCCTGTTTTTCGCACACGAATGCTGTGGGTTTGCTCGGGCGTCACGCTCAGCCTGATTGGAGACACGCCTTGGTAGGCTCCATTGACAAGCACCACGGCATCTTCCGGGTTACTCTCCACACGTACTGAGGCGGAAGCCTTTTCAAGCTGTACGCTTGGCAGGCTCTGTGCCTCATTCGCGATGACTTCGAGTGTGACGGTCTTGTTGGCATAGCCCGCCTTTCGAAACACCAGTTCTCTTGGCCCAGATTCAAGGTCAATCTCAAGTGGCGTGACGCCGCTCATTTCACGATCAACCAGCACTTCGGCGCCATCGGGTGAAGAGGTTAGACGAATGCGCGCGAAGTTGGGCTCAAATTCGAGGTGTAGCTCCTGTGCGAGGTCACGACCCTCAAGTATGATTTCTTGCTCAATGGGTGTGTACAACGGCAGGGTCGCTTGAATTGTCCATGCGCCAGCAGGTACTTGGATATCCGCGAAGGGCGTGGTGCCAAGCTCGGTTCCATCCACGCTGACGACCGCGCCGCTCGGCTCGGAAGAAACGGCAAGCCGCGCGGGGAGCCTTTCAAGCCGATACTCGAAGCTGCGTGAGTTGTCGTCGATGATGAGCATGTCCTCAATCGGAAGGTAGCCAGACGCACCGATGCTGATCCGGTACTCGCCCGCTCTCATCAGACGCAGGTTGGCCAGCGACAGGGAAAACCCCTCGTCGATTGTGATGTCTGTGGAAGTGGGAATGGCCGAGCCATCTAGTTCAACCACGACAATCTCGATTCGCTTGGCCGTGAACAAGAACCAACTTCCGAGGCCGACTAGGAGTGCAATGATGATAAGCGCGGCCATGGGCGCATAGCGGCGCAGGTAATCGCCGAGGCCAAGCTGCCGCTTTGGCCTATAGGGCTCTGCAATGATTGTGTTGTGGTCGGACACTTTGCTTGCCTGAGGCTCAGTAAATGGCTTCAGAGCAGATGACTTCGACGCGCTGTGCGCCAGGCGCGACATCGATTTCAAAGCGCACTTCCCGGTATCCGTCGCGACCACCTTGAATCAAGTATCGACCCGGTCTCACGCTCAGGGTTTTTTGATCGAACCTACCAAGATTTCCATGGTACTGCAGGCGCACATCCGTCTCTGAGTCGGAAACGAGGAGCAATTCCGCGGGTTGTGATGCGATGCTAATCTGTTCTGCCAGTGTCTCCCGTTGTTGCGCGAGCCTGGGCCCCGCCGACGAGACCTGTCTGCTTTCAAGCAGCAGTGCCTTGGCCTTGGCGAATTGCCGATCATCCGCGAGTCGGCCGGGTAAACCAGTCATTGCAAGCAGCGCATCGTCGAGTTCCTTTCGCATGCGCGCGTATGCGATACCTTCGCTGGCTTCGCTCAAGCTCGCGTCGATCTGACGCACCTGATCAAAAGCCAGGATCGCCTGTTCCCAATTCTCGAGCTCCGCGTACTCTGTCGCTTGGGCGAGCCCTGCTTGAATATCTCTATTGGCTCGGCTCGTGAGGGCTTGATCGAGTCCCTGGCGTGCGGCGGGATCGTCCGGTTTCATACCGAGTGCTGTTCTGAACGCCTCCTCGGCGGTCTCGAAATCCTGTTGGTCGAGCGCGGCGTAGCCTTGCGCCAGGATGTCCCTGAATCGCACATCGAGGCTCGACTGGCGCAGGCGGCGCAGGTAGTCGGCAACGCCCTGGGTACTCGGATCGATCGAACGTGCGCGTTCCGCCAAGCGGATTGCCTCACTGAATCTCGCTTCGGATTCAGCTTCAGACGCCTGATCAAGGAGTGAGATCACCTCGTCCAATGCCTCAAGTCGTCGCCGACCCGCGTCCACCATGGCGCTCGTCGGTTGATACAGAGCGGCTGTTTTCAGCGCTTCTTTGGCGCTTTCAGCATCACGCTGATTGAGTGCTTCAATCGCCCTGGAGAGATTCCGCTGGTATTGCTCCTGCGCTTCTGACAAGAGCCTTTCAAGCGACGAGACTCCCTCGGTGTACCCCTCGATGGCTTCTTGATAGGATTCTTCGGCGAACGCGCCTTCCGCTGTGTTTGCCAGCTCCCGCGCCTCGTCGAAGGCTTGTTCGCCCCATGCAAGCACGTTCCATTCGTCTTCGAGTTCAATCTCCAGTTCGGTGAATCGCTTCACAAATTCGTTTGCTTCTCCGAGTGCGCGTTTTTGGCGCTCCATTTGCAGTGGAGTGGGGAGTTCCACCGCCCTTGCTGTCGGCGTGGCGGATGCCTGAGGCTCCGCCAAGGGAGTGGCATCCTGAATTGGGGCGCGCGGAGCGAGCATGATGAGCGCCACCAGCAGCAATACCACGAGGCCACAGGCTCCGAGCATCCAAACGTACTTGAATTGAAATCGCGTTCGCGAATCGGAAGCGCCGTCCCCTTGCCTCGTCTCATGTCTGAACCGGAAGTTATTCAGCCACGCAAGGTGACGCTCGGCGGCGCTTCC
>CAZNYE010000034.1:0-9630 GCA_964577185.1 uncultured Pseudomonadales bacterium
TCGCCAGGCGACGAGGGTTCATTTCAGGACATTCGAGTCCTGCCTGTATCCTCCCGAACGCTTGAGCCGAGACAGGTGCGGGTCGAGGTTGCAGCGACTGCGCTGAATTTCTCCGATGTCTTGTTGGCACTTGGCGCACAAACGCCGGGTGCATCGCTGGGATTGGAATTCGCCGGGACAATAGTCGAGCTAGGCTCGGAAGTCGACGAACTTTCCGTCGGTGACCCTGTGCTCGGCATGGGCTTTGGGACCTACGGCCCGGAGGCCATCACCCATGCGGACCTGGTCGCCCCGGCTCCGGAGAACCTGACCTTTGGCGAACTTGCAACGATTCCCATCGTCTTCACCACGGCGGCTTTGGGTTTTGAACTTGGCAAGCTTCAGGCCGGAGACCGCGTGCTTATCCATGCCGGTGCCGGTGGGGTGGGTCTCGCCGCGATTCAATTGGTGCAGGCGGCGGGCGCCGAAGTCTTTGCCACTGCGAGTCGGTCGAAGCAGGCGTTTTTGAGGTCGATTGGTGTCGCGCATGTGTTCGACAGCCGCACACTCGATTTTGGCGACGAAATACTCGTTGTGACGGAAGGCGAGGGCGTTGACATGGTGCTCAATAGCCTCACCAGCGAGGGCTTTATCGAAAGGAGCCTCAAGTGCCTTGCCAAGAACGGCCGATTCATCGAGATTGGTCGGCTCGATATTCTGACGCCTGAGCAGATGTCCGCGCTGCGCCCGGATGTTGCGTACCACATCCTCTCCTTGGACGAGCTCAAACGCGGCGCACCTGAATCTGTCGGGCCAACCTTTCGCCGACTCGTTGAACGCTTTGCCAGTGGAGAACTGACGCCGCTCGTACACACCAGGTGGCCGCTGCTTGAGGCTGCCGAGGCCTTGCAGTACATGGGTTCGGCGCGTCACATAGGCAAGATAGTGCTCAGCTTGCCGCCCCTCGTGGATGGAAGGCTGAAGCACGACCGCACCTATTTGATCACCGGTGGGTTCGGTGGCATAGGCTCTGCGGTGGCTGAATGGCTTGCGGACCGAGGCGCGAGGCACTTGGTCTTGGGCGGGCGTCGAGCGCCTGATGAAAGCGCACAGGAGACCATTCATGCGCTTGAAGGCCGTGGCGTCAATGTTGCCGTCAAGATTGCGGACATGACGGACCTTAACAAGGTGGACGATCTATTGCAGGATATTGCCGGATCCCTGCCTCCCCTCGCCGGGATCATCCATAGCGTGGGTGTGCTCTCGGACGGCTCGATCCCCAATCAGACCTGGGAGCGGTTCGAAGAAGTGCTCTGGCCGAAAATCCTTGGCGCCTGGCACCTGCACCAAGCCACGAAAGATATTAACCTTGACCTCTTCTTGCTGTTTTCCAGTGCGACTGGCGTCCTTGGCAATGCTGGACAGGCCAACCACGCGGCTGCCAACGCCTTTCTGGATCAATTGGCGGCGCACCGCAGATCCATAGGACTCGCCGGGCAGTCCATCGCCTGGGGTGCCTGGGCCAACATTGGTGAGGCCGCCGAGGCGCGCGAACGCATCGCCGGCCAACTGGAATCTACCGGTACGGGGTGGATTGCTCCAGATCTTGGGATAAAGACCCTCGATCACATCGTTTCGCACGACCTCTTAAGCCCAGCGGCAATGTCGGTTGATTGGTCGATCTTCGAGCAGCATCGTTCAACCAAGTCAGCCTTCTTTGAGGAGTTGCTGGCAGTTTCGGATGGCGATGAGGATTCTGAAGACGACAGCTCGAGCCTGCAAATGAACGAACTACGGGCGAGTGGCGTGGAAGAGCGATTAAGAGTGCTCATCCCCTACCTGCAAGAGCAGCTGCAATCTGTGCTGCGCCTAGCTTCGGCACCATCGCCTTCGGTGGGGTTCTTTGACCTCGGCATGGACTCGCTCATGGCAGTTGAACTCCGAAACAGACTCATTCGAGTCTTTGAAGGCGAGTTGACCATATCGCGAACCGCCGTCTTCGACTTTCCGACGGTGGATGCCCTGGCGTCGCATCTTGCCGATGAACTTGGGCAAGGAGAAAGCCGAATTGAAGCCAAGGTGGAGCAAGCTCCTGCGACACAAACTGCTTCACAAGAATCCGCGATTGCGGTGGTGGGTATAGCCTGTCGCTTCCCTGGAGCGGATGATATTCACGCCTTCTGGCGAAATCTTGAATCGGGAGTGCATTCGATCACGCACAGCCGCGGCCAAGAAGGGGGTTTTGATGGACTGGTGGGTGATGCCGCCGCCAAGGATGGGTTTGTTCAACCAGCCGGTTACGTGAACGCGCTGGATCGATTCGACAATAGGTTCTTCCGCATTCGTCCCATTGAAGCGCGGATGATGGATCCTCGTCAGAGGCTCTTGCTCGAGATCTGCTGGGAAGCCCTGGAGAACGCCGGCATCGATCCAGAAACGCTGCGCGGTGGTCGCGTCGGAGTCTATGTCGGGATGGGTGCCAGTGAATACCGAGATATGGTCAACGCCGGAGGCTACGACGACTCCTTTCTCGGAACTTCTTCCGGCATGACAACCGGCCGCATCGCCTATGCGTTTGGTTTTATGGGTGCGGCCATGTCATTTGACCTCGCCTGTGCATCATCACTGGTCGCCGTCCATGAAGGCGCGGCGGCTCTTCAGCGTGGAGAGGTGGACCTCGCGCTCGTGGGTGGTGTCAGCGCTATTCTGTCGCCTGCCATCATGCGCTTTCATAGGGAATTCGGCCTGCTCTCCCCGAGCGGACGCTTATCCGCGTTCGATGCCAAGGCAGATGGCTACGTGCGTGGAGAAGGCTGCGGCATACTCGTGCTCAAACGTCACGACGAAGCGGAACAGGCGGGAGACCCCATTTGGTCCCTGGTTCGGTCATCGGCCGTCAATCAGAACGGCGCGAGCGCGGGTCTCACCGTGCCCAATGGCCCCGCTCAAGAACAAGTAATCAGCGATGCCGTCGCAAGGGCTGGTGTCGCGGCTGAAGAAATTGATTACCTTGAGGCGCACGGCACAGGTCTCTTGTTAAGTGATCCAATCGAAGTGCGCGCCGCGGCAGCGGTGTACGCACGGAACCGAGACCCTGAGCGCCCGCTGCTGCTCGGCTCGGTGAAGAGCAACATAGGTCATCTGGAGTGGGCGGCGGGCATCGCAGGGGTGATCAAGGTGATTCTTTCGATGCATCACCGCAGGCTTCCGCCTCAACTTAATTACGAACAACCGAACGAACAGATTGAATGGGACAGTCTGCCGCTTGGTATCAATCAATCGGCACAAGACTGGCCAGATGGCAATGGGCGCGCACCCTTGGCCGCGGTGAGCGCCTTCGGGATGTCTGGTGCCAATGCCCATCTCATACTTGAGGGCTATGCAGCGGCCTCAGATGCGGAGGAAGCCGGCACTGCCAGATCTTTGCATCTGAGACCTCCAACGCAAGTCCTTACGCCCGCGAGTCGATTCTGCGCCGACGACGACCTGCAGGAAGCAATTGATCGAACAAGTCCGCGACGAATTCGGTTGTTGCCCCTTTCTGGGATGGCGCCCGCGCGTGTTGCTGGCCTCGCGAAGAAATATAGCCTGTGGCTCGAGCAGCAGAATGTGCAGGGAACCCTTGACGGGGAGGCGCTCGATGGCTACCTGGCGGATATGGCCTGGTCGGCTGGCGTGGGCCGACATCACTTCGAAAGCCGCAAGGGTGTCGTATTCCAGGACTACGAGCAGCTACAAGCGTCTCTAAAGAACTTATCTGATGAAGGAACGTCGGCGTCTGGTGACTCGCAATTGCAGGCGACAAAGATTGCCTTCTGCTTTGGTTCTGGGGGAAGCGATGTGTTCAAGCTTTGCGAGTATTTGTACCAAAGCGAACCCTTGGTACGCGCGATCCTTGATCAGTGTGCTGCTCGGTACTCGGACACTCACCAGACCGACCTCATTGCAGCTATGTTCAATTCAGACGAGCACGATGAGTCCGCTCCTTGGTTCTATCCTGCGGTCTATGCATCACAAGTCGCGCTGGCTGCGCACTGGGAAAGTCTCGAAATCGAACCAAATGTGGCTGTTGGAGTGGGTGTCGGCGGAATTGCCGCGGCGAGCCTGTCGGGAGCCATTGGCGTTGAAGAAGGCTTGGAATTAACGGCCAAGCTCGCGGACTTGCAGCTCTCAGCATCAAATTCGAGGGATGAATTGACTCTGGACGCGGTGCGCATAAATGCGCTGAAACTGAGCCTCGTGGATGCTGAGAAGGGAGACGTGGCGACTTCGGAACAATCGATTCGTCGACTGCTTACAGAACTAAATCTCGACGCAACGGAGCCCAGCCTCAAAGCTTGGGATAGCCTGGCGGAACTTGGCGTGGATTGCCTTGTGGTGATTGGCGAGAGTGAGTCCTCACCAAAATCCGTAAAGCAAGCTTGGTCGGCCGCCAAGAGGCAAGACCCCATCGTCTTGCGCCCGGTAGACGAGGCGCCTAATGGCAATTGCGGTGAAGCCCATACAAGGATGCTTGCAAGCGCCTATGAAGCCGGAGTTAACCTCAGCTTTCAAGGTCTATTCGGGAGCGAGTCGAGGAGGAAGGTCGCCTTGCCGACCTACGATTTCGAGCGACGCAGGTTCTGGTTTAGCGACCCGTTGTAAGCTGCGTAGGCTGTACAGGCCGCGCGACCATCAGAGGCGCCCTCTGACAATCTCGAAAGCGGGCGACGCATGGAGTCTGCGCCTTAGAAAGGAATCTGAGGTGTAAAGTGTCAATCAGCAGACAGTATCATCAGGTTTTTATGGTGAAAGTAGAGTACGAGAGCCAAAATATGGCACATTCCGCCTGAATAGTGTCACGCCAACCCAACGATGTTTTAACTTCATTCGGTGTTTTCGTGTGCGAGGGCGGCGGCAAATCGATCCGATTCTAAGTTTACGAGCTTCCATTCGATGTCAGGAAGGTCTTCGAAGCGAAACATCGCAGTCCTTTCTCCTCGGATCAAGGATTCCGGCACAGTGAACTTGTCGGTTTCGCGCCTGAAACCCTCCCCAGTCGCCTTGATTAAGGCTTCCTTGAGCGTCCAGAGGCGAAAGAAAAGTCTCCGGCGCTGGTCTGGAGGTGTTTGCTGAAGCGCCAGTTGCTCGGCTTGAGAGAACACCCGCCTGATGGCGCCATGGATAGGACGGCGGGAATCCCAATCTTCGACATCTACGCCCAACCGACCCCCGGTTGCGAAAGCCAGCAGGCCGTGGCTTCGGCTATGGCTGAGGTTAAATTGGTATTGCAGACTCTGTCCATCGACAAGCGCGGAGAGCTTGCCGCGCTCGCTGGCCATAAACTGCAAGGCCGTGTTGTCGCACCCGGTCTTCGCGCAGAGATTTGCACGCAGGGCGGCACGACACAGCACAAAAGCTCTTCTGGCCCGAGCTACTTTGAAGCGGTCCGCGCGAATTCGCTCTTGCCTATTCAGCCAATTCAAGGCACGCGCTTCCCTCCCTCGATTCTCCGAGAGGTCCACATACACAATAGAAGCCGTACCCTGCTGAGAAAAGCAGCTCCACCACGCATCCCCTGGCTGCTCCAAGTTCATGAAGTCAGGGAAAACGTGCTTAGTGTTAAGGAGAGTGGGTCTCCTGAATCACAGCAAGATTGCACCGGATTGGACTTGTGCCAATCCGGCTTGGTTGGCTGTTGGTCAGGCGCGAGCGTCGACGTAGTCTACGAGGTCCTGCAGATTCTTGAATCCGGAAAAGTCCTCGGCTGGAATCTCAACGCCTAACTCTGAAGAAATAGACTTCACAAAGGACAGAGCGTCCATCGATGAGATGTCTGCTTCTCCAAAATCAAGGTCAAAATCAGGCTCACGCTCTGCCTCCAGATAGGTCTTCGCGAGTTCGGCGATGCGATCTCTACTTGATGCCATTCTTACCCTCCGTTGGTGTAATTGGAAAAAGTGGTGTAACTGCTCACCCGCTTGACACTATAGGACAATGAAGCCGCTATGTTGCCGCTAATGCTGTTGCTCACCCATTCCCTATGCCGACAACAGATTCATTGTCCTATAGTGTCAAGCGGGGCGAACAGTTACAAAGTGATATAGGATCTGCCTATAAGTATAGGGGATTTATGTAGCAAATTTCGCACCTCACTTGTCCAGCGCTACATGATCGTGAATGCGGTGTGATTCCGCGATTATTGGAGAATGAAGATTGTGGATTCGACCTACCTTCACGAGCATGTAGCGTTGGACAAGGCTGGTAGAACACGGGCAGCAGTTCCACTTGTTATGATTGAAGGACTTTGAGCGGCGAAGCTTCTATGCGCTCACGAGGTGCAAGCGGTGCACTGCGTTCCGCGGATTCTCACATCATCGAACCGGCTGATCTGTGGCAGCAACGGGTGGCGAAAAAATACCGTGAGCGTGCGCCGCGCGTCGTGAACGGCATAGACAGTATGCGCGGACGCTTGGAAGGCGAATGGATGTTGTGTGAAGGCTTGGGTCCGCAGAGGGTTGCTGGTTTTGCCGCGGCTGACGTAGAGGATCCGAAGCTTCGTAAGAGCGCCGATGAGCGTGGCTACAAGGATTTGCGTCCCGGCGCATGGGATCCTATTGAGCGGCTCAAGGATCAAGATGTTGACGGAGTCGTGTTTGAAGTCCTCTATCCTTCCATGGCCTTGTCGATGTTTGGTATTCCAGACAAAGAGTTACAACAAGTCGTTTTTGCTGCCTATAACGATTGGATCGCTGACTTTGCATCCTATGATCGAAAGCGTTTGCTCGGAGTGGGGTTAATTTGTGTTGATGACGTGAGGCGGGCCGTCGCAGAGTTGCAGAGGGTCGCTCGCCTTGACCTCGGCGGCGCGATGATTGCGGTCGACCCAGGGCGCCCAAACTACGCCAGCAAGCGCTACGATCCGATTTGGGCTGCCGCGACTGATCTAGACTTGCCGCTCAGCATGCACATACTCACGGGCAGGGGAGGTCCCGGCTATGATCGACTGCCCTTCCTCATGACTTGGATGGGGCAGGTGCATCCGGTGCAGCTTTCAATGGCCGCCATGCTGGTGTCAGGAGTCTTTGATCGCTATCCAAACCTGAAGGTCATCTCCGTCGAGAATGACATTGGCTGGATTCCTCACTTTCTGTACCGCCTTGAAGAGGCCTTCAAACAGTTTCGTTACTTGGTCGACTACAAGTCCACCGAAACGCCAATAGACTACTTTCACAAAAACCTCTGGTTCACCTTCCAGGATGACCCCGTGGGCGTGGAGCACTTGGAAGCCATTGGTGTCCATCAGGTGCTTTGGGGGTCGGACTACCCACATGGAGACTCGACCTGGCCTCATAGCAGAGAGACCGTAGAGCGGAACTTTGCCGGCAAGTCTGATGACCTTCTGGAACAGGTGACCTACGATAACCTGACGCAGGTCTATCGACTTGCGGACTAACGCCGCGTTCGGCGCACATGGCAACTGAAAGGGCGAGCTGGTCATCCACCATGGCACCAAGCCTTCAATTCATTGAAGTTAACAATGTGCGACTTGCCTATTTCGAGTTCCCAGGTGAGAAGTTGGGCGAGCAGACGCTCTTGTTTGTTCATGGTGCCGCCTGTCACGCTCGCTGTTGGGACGGTGTCATAGCCGACCTGGAAGCGCCTTGTCGAGTGATCGCTATTGAACTTCGCGGGCATGGGCGTTCACAGAAACAGGGGCCTTATAGCTGGGAACAGTTTGGTCTCGACACCTGCGCACTCATCGAAGCGCTCGAACTTACTTCCGTGGTGTGCGTGGGGCATTCACTCGGTGGTCATGTCGCGATTCAGGCTGCGGGGCGCCTTAAGTACCGATTCAGTGCCTTGATATTGGTCGATCCAACGGTCTTCGACCCGTGCGCCTACGGTCTTGGCAAGCGCGCGCAACTTTTTGATTCCCCAGCGGAACATCCTGTGGCGAGACGTCGATGCCTGTGGAACTCGCCGAAGCAGTGGTTCGAGGCACTTAAGGATCGTGACCCCTACAAACATTGGGACGCGGAAATCTTGTGGAACCATTGCCAGCACGGATTGCAGCCCACCGAGTCGGGCCTGTACGAGCTTTGCTGTCCGCCACTCGTCGAGGCCGAGACCTATCTGGCGACCACGGATACCAATGTCCATCCGCTACTGCCTTCCATTCGCATTCCTGTGCGCGTTCTGCGCGCCAAGATGGCGAAGGGCATGCGCCATCCCATGGATGCCGAGCATTCGCTGACTTGGCCAAAGCTCGTGGATGGATTTCCAAATGCGACAGACACATACCTGCCGGAAGTCTCCCACTTCATCCCCATGCAACGCCCTGACCTGGTCGCGGGCGCCGTTCGTGAATTCTTGCAGTGATTCGGAACTGACCATACCCTACAGATTATTCAAGAACCCCCGCACCAGCGCCGCGCATTCCTTCGGCTTCTCCATCTGCATAAGATGCGTGGTGTCGGGGATGAAATCAAAGTCGATTTGCAGCATGTCGGAAAGATTCACGGTGGGCAGGTAGGAGTAGGATGTCAGGGGGTCGGAGCCGATGACCTTGGTTGGACAGGGCAGGACGTCGAAATCCACTTCGCCCGCGAATGCACGAATGAACTCGACAATCCTTGATTCATAGGTTCTTGGGCATCGCAGACGGTAACGCCCATCGTCGGGAGAGTATCTCAAGGTTGTGCTTGCCAAGAGCTCTCTTGCGCCGGGCATCAGCTTCCTGAAGGCAGGCAGGAATTCGAGCAGCTCAACATACTGCGCTTCGGATTCGAATGACTCCGCCCGACGCTGCGTCATGCGTGCGGTGCGGAGGGCCGCATCGTCAAACTCTTCAAAGCTCTTGCCGGGCCGGTGCAGGGGAGGATCAAAAAGCACCAAGGCTGCGAACCCACTGCTCTTGAGCCCTAGGTTGGGCTTCATCCAGTCCGAGCCGGTCAAGAGCGCGATTAGCGCGGAAATTGAATGAAAAACACCCATGATTGGCTTGTTCTCGAACTCTGAGCCGATGGTGCGCAAGATGATGTCGAGATCACGAACGAACGACAGCATGTTGTGTTCTCTGCGCGTGGTGACTTCGTTCCATCCGTGGTTTCGCAAATCGTACACAAACAGGTCGTGGTCTGTTTCAAACAGCGACCAGAAAGGGTAATAGGCATCGATCGCCAGGCCATTGCCGTGGCTCAAGAGCATGCGTCTGCCGTCGGGATTACCGTAGCGTCTGAGTTTTGTGGAAATCCCTCGGTCCAGGGTCACATCCAGAACCCGATGTGGCTTCGGCAAACTCCAGAGAATTGACTCCTCCACGAATTGAGTGCATCGAACTTGATTCAAACAACTGCATTCTATGCTTGGCGGGCGCACGAAGGTTCAGGAATCGGAGAAATAGGAGCGGTCCTCACGAGGGCTGCGAACTCCCCCGCACGACCGTTTTAGCACCGATTCGATGGTGATTGAATCGAATCTGTGGCGAATCCAGCACTTCACACAGAAGTTCGCGGCCATAATGAGGACCGCTGAAGAATTACGCTAAAGTAGCCTGAGCGGGCTCTCGCGAATTTTCCCTATATGACATTGATGAACGAACAGAGAGCTTCCATGCGGGCAGACAGAGGTGACCTCCCATGAGCTTGCTGCGTCAATACCTCGCCCCCC
>CAZNYE010000035.1:0-3072 GCA_964577185.1 uncultured Pseudomonadales bacterium
GCCACATAGAGTTCTAGCGCCCCGTCTCTATCTATGTCCGCGAAGGCGAGACCTCCGTTTGCCCGCGCCTGTTCCGATTTGATGGAGATCAGTTCACACGCATTGAGGGAGCTAACGGCATTCAACCCTCCAGCCTTGATAAGGCCGGTTACTTTGTCGATCTAGACGCCGATGGCTGGCCCGACTTTGTTTCGGTGCAAGCATCGAGCCTCGAGTTCTTCTTGAACGATCAATCCGGCAACTTCACCGGCTTCGGGGGCTCGGGGATAGCGCACGACCGGCGCTCCCACTCCATGGCCGCCGCGGACATAGATCTCGATGATGACCTAGACCTTTTCTTCACGCACTTTGGCGATGCTTGGCCGGCGAGCCGCTCGCAGTACTTGTGGCGGAACTTGGGTTCGGGGCAGTTCGCAGACCAAAGCGACCGGGTACCCCTGGTCCCAGGAGTCTCTCCTGATGACTCCAGCGAATCCGAGGCGCTCTACTCGGCGGCTTTTCTCGATATTCAAGCGGATGGCTACCCCGACCTTCTGGTCACGGGCAATCAGGGCGCAAGCCGCGTACTCGAAAATCGACAGGGTGATGCGTTTAGCGATGTCACTGGCGAGACTGTCTCGCACGAGATCGGACGAGGCGCGGCCTTCGGTGACTATGATCTTGACGGCGATTTAGATTGGTTCGTATCTGGCGTCTTTGAATCAGGGAATTCCGCGCGTGATGGAAACCGCCTCTATAGGAACGATGGTTCCGGCACGTTTGAAGACGTATCAACCGCCGCCCGCCTGGCCGAGGGCGGATCGGCGTGGGGAAGTTGCTTCGCCGATTTTGACAATGATCGACATCTCGATTTGTTTGTCGCGCATGGAGCACCGGAATCACCGGACGCACCCCATGTCCCGTCCCATCTCTACATGTCAAATGGAGATGGCACCTTCACCGAACGCGCGTCAGAGCTCGGCATAGATCACACCGCAGAAGGCCGAGGTCTCGTCTGCACCGACTATGATGCGAACGGCTTGGTGGACATATTCATTGCCAACCAAGGCAACTCCCCCAAGGTCTACCGCAACAATCACGAGAATTCGAATCACTATCTGAGTATTCGACTCATAGCCTCCGGAGGCAATCGCGACGCGGTCGGCGCGCGGGTTCGCATCAGCTCTGCCTCTGGAAATCAGGTTCGCGAACTTCAGCTCGGCGCCGGCTATCTCTCGCAAGCCCCGGCGATACTTCATTTTGGACTCGGAACCGATGATGTGGTGCGCCGCATCCAGGTGGAGTGGCCGGGACCCGATATGCGAGTTTCCCAACTGCTCGACGTACAAGCGGATCAGCGCATCACCATCGAGAAACCTGAAGTCGAGCGAATAGGTCTCGTCGTGGTGCGGGGTTCCGGCCGCGGGCTCTATCTGCCGGGAGAGGAGGTCCACATAGAGGCCGGAGAAGGTCCCGAGGCCACGAGTTTCAGCCACTGGTCAAGCTCGGGAGGAGGCCAATTCGCCGATCGCCTTTCCGCCAACACCACCTTCACCATGCCCGAAGAAGCCGTGACCATTCGCGCGAACTTCCTGCCTGGGCCTCGATTTGGCGATGCCGACATATCGGTCGCACGAATGTGGAACGAAATACTACTCGACGCCATTCGCAACGACTTTGCACGACCCGTGGTGCACGCGCGGAATCTCTTTCACGTCTCAGCAGCAATGTACGATGCCTGGGCCGCTTATCACTCGACGGCTTCCACCTACTACTACGGCAAGGATCTCAACCAGAACCCTTGCGAATCGGCTCCGGCTACAAGAAACGTGGCGAACACCACGCGCGCTCAGGAGATTAGTCTCAGCTACGCCGCCTACCGGATCATACGGCGCAGGTTCGAAGACTCACCAGGCAGAATCGCCATAGCCGAAAACGCCAGAACCCTCATGAGTGCGGTAGAAGTGGACCCCGGATCGAACCTCACGGATTTTGAAGCCGTTGCCACTGATGAGGACTATGCCGCCTGGATAGGGAACCATATCGCCGACTGCTACATCTCCTTTGGGCTTGAAGACGGTGCCAACGAGGCCGAAGGCTACGAAAACCAAAGCTACCTGCCGGTCAACCCCGCACTTGAACCACATCTTCCCGGCAATCCAAACATGCTCGACCTTGATCGTTGGCAGCCCCTGAGATTGCGGGAATTCATCGACCAGGCCGGCAACCCTTCAGATTCGGAACCCGCCTTCATTGGCGCTGAATGGGGCAGCGTACAACCCTTCGCCTTGTCCGAGTTGGATCTCGACATCTATGCTCGGGACAACTTCAAATACTGGGTCTATCACGACCCAGGACCGCCGCCAAGCATCAAGGGGTCGCTATCGGAAACATACAAATGGGCCTTTTCCCTCGTGGCCGTCTGGGCCTCACATCTCTCGCCCGACGATGCTGTCAAGATCGACATATCACCACGCAACATCGGGAACATTCAAGAATATCCCGATAGTTTCACGGACTACCCAGCCTTCTATTCCGATCAAGGCATCATCGCGACAAGCCTGGGTTACGAAATGAACCCGGCGACAGGCCGTCCCTACGACGCCCAGATTGTGCCCCGTGGCGACTACACGAGAGTGCTTGCGGAGTTCTGGGCAGATGGCCCGGATTCGGAGACCCCTCCGGGGCACTGGTTCGTGATTGCCAATACCGTGCATGACCATCCGGACTTTGAGCGGGACTTCAAGGGACTGGGGGACATCTTGGAGCCACTCGAATGGGACATCAAAGCCTACTTCGCACTTGGCGGGGCCATGCATGATGCCGCCATAGCAGCCTGGGGCGCTAAGGGATGGTATGACTATGTGAGACCCATCTCTGCCTTGAGAGCCATGGCGGATCGTGGTCAGAGCAGCGACACATCCCTTCCCTCCTACCATGAGATGGGCATCCCTTTGAAGCCAGGCTATGTTGAATTGGTGATGGAAGGCGATTCGCTGGCCGGCGAGGAGAACGAGCATGTTGGGAAGATCAAGTTCAAGTCCTGGCGTGGTCCCGATTTCATCGAAGATGCACGCGAAGATGCTGCGGGAG
>CAZNYE010000036.1:0-4972 GCA_964577185.1 uncultured Pseudomonadales bacterium
GAGGTCATACCCTTGGACCGCGCGATGTCTCCGAGCGCCGCCATGATGACTCGCGAATCACCATCCTCGAACGCCGCTTGTAGATATGCGACGACGTCCTCGGGCTCATCTAGATAGTCAGCGGCATCCCAATGAAGTGTCTTCGCGCGTAGGTCGGCGGCTAGGTTTTGCGATTTCTTCATTGATCCCCTCCTTTGAGCAACTCCTGCGCAGGGTTCTTCGTTGGTTTTATGTCCTGCCGCTGAGTTTTCTTGCTGTCCCCTTTCAGCAAAGCTCCCTGTCGCTCAATTGGCAAGTTAGAAACGCACAGGGTAGCTCGGTGTAGAATCGATCCAAGATTCCCGAGCCAGTTGTCGTCCGCATGGACTGGCGAACTTTGATTATCTGTTAATTCTGTTTCGGACGGTAGGTCATGAACGCGCGGCTACACACGGGAGTGAGGGTGAGATTTGACATGCCGGGAAAACTCTCTAATATTTCTCAAGAATTAACTGACCAATGGAGACAGACATGGACAACAAGAGGAAGGAGCGCAATCAGGATGCAGAGGTGAAAGTCAGCGTGAATTGGTTGACTGGCAATATGAAAGTTGAGGACATCGACGCGATGTTCCAATCGGAGAAGATAAAGAACATTCTCGATGACAGCAGAGCCATTCAAGAGGCTCTCAGGAAACAAAACGCCGCGTAATTCGGGTTTCACTTGAGTCCATTTGGAAGTGGGGGCTGTGAGTGAACTGCTATCAATTGTGTTGGTTGGTACAACGGTAGCGTTCCTAGCAAACCTCGCACGATATTGGTTTCAGAGGCAGAGCGGCTACACGTATTTCTTTGCCATCCTGCTAATCGGCTGGCTATTGTTTCAGCTTTCTGCGGTAATTCTTGGCACAGCTTTGAAATGGAGCATCCCGAACGGCAACGCAACGCAATTACTCTCAGGCCATCCTGTGCTTGGCACAACCGCAGGAATCTTCTTGGCGATCTTGATTTCATTGCTCGCAAATTGCTTCTGCGACTCGCGAAGAGCTGCGGTCGTGGTCGCCGAGTACAGTGGCGACTTAATCGAGTGTTTGCTTCAGCAATCGCTACGTGAGTATCCAGTGGAACTCACGCTGGAGAGTCGAAAATCTTACGTTGGTCTTGTGGTCAATAGCGGTGTTGCGACGTTTGGGGAATCCGACATCGAGTTGGTGCCCTTGTTTAGTGGTTATCGGAACGATAGCGGTGAGTTGAAGCTGACTACGGCTTATGACGGAGTCATAAACCGGGTTCAGAGCGACGTGCAAGGCCACACTTACCGGGACTTTCGTGTATGCATTCCTAAGAATCGAATCGTGTCCGCGCGACCCTTCTTCCCAAACGTGTTTTTTCAGGAGTTTGGCGGGGGCCATGCAGCCCTGCACTAAGTTCCTTGAGCTACTTTCTTGGAGGGACAACCTTATGGATCGTTACACAAAAGTCGTATTGACCATCATCGCCGCAGCGCTTTGTGCGCTCGTATTTCAGAACGCCATTCCACAAGCGTCGGCACGAACTGACTACAACTGTGGTTGGCGAACTGAGCCTTGCCATGTGTTGGTGACCAATGAAAGTTAGAGAGCGGTTCCCGTGGAGATTGTGGAATAGGGTGGTGGCTTGTTGGGTTAGTCCGCGTCGGCTTGGTGGTGCTCGTTGGGTCTTGGCAGGGGCGTGATTGGGACCTTCGGGGGTATTGAGATCAATTGGGGAACTTTGTACGGAAAGCAGAATCTGATCGAACTGCGCGGTGTGCTCATGTGCCATCGCGTTGGAGGGGTTTAGAGATAAGTATTGCCAGGATGCTCAAGTGCTGACTATCACCAAGACTAGGAGTAACCGATGATCCGCGTATTTGTTGGCGGTTCGCGCCACATCTCGCGATTGCCCGAACAGGCCCGAGTCCGCCTCCAGAACGTCATGGAAAGAAGACACTTGGTGCTCGTTGGAGATGCCAATGGCGTGGATAAGGCGGTGCAGAGGTATTTGGCTGATGCTCACTATGATCGTGTGACAGTCTATTGCTCGGGAGACAAGTGCCGAAACAACATTGGATCTTGGGAGACCCGCAAAGTCAGCACGCAAGAAGGCGGAAGGGATTTCAATTTCTATGCCGCGAAAGATATGGAGATGGCGAGGGCGGCCGAGTTCGGTCTCATGATATGGGACGGCAAGAGCCTCGGGACCATCCTGAACATCCTGCGTCTTGTTGATGGGTCAAAGAGGGCCGTGTTGATCGACGTATCCGATAAACAACAAGTCACCCTTTCAAGCAAGGAGGACTGGGAAGCTCTTGTTTCGAAGTGCCGGGCCGACGTGCGGGACAAGTTGAAGAAGCGTATTGCACAAGTCGACAAGGTCTCGCTCTTTGCAGATCAGCAAGTAGTTGCCGCTCACGCTGCATCTGATCCAGAACAGAAATTGCAACAGTGCTGAGAGCGGTCGAGGCCGTGGGTCTTCGTCCTAAAACAGTGAGAAACACGACGATTTGCAATAAACGTCGTGGAAAACCAAGACCTCAGGCTGGCGAGAGAATATTGACGGCCTCCTAGGCCGAATCGACTCTTTCTAAGGCGGGCGAGGCGTGGAGTCTGCGCCGTAGAAATTTTCGTTGGGTTCGTGTGACACAATTCGAGCGTAATATGCGTGATTTTGGCGTGTGCGTGCCACTTGTGCCCAGGTAACCCAACGATAGATTCCATTGGATGACACCTTATGTGCCAGAATCCTTTCTAAGGCGCAGACTCCATGCCTCGCCCGCGGTGCCGGTGCGGATGCGATGGGAACTCACCGGCCATTACTTCCCCATCGAGGAGCCGTCCAAATCGCGCGAATCGGACTTACGGTGTGTTTTCTCAGCGCTTGACCATTCGTCGGACCCATTGTCAACGCGGATTTTCGAGTCATCGCATCAACCTATGGAGTAGCGAAAGGCAGCAACTACCTGGCAACAGCCTCTTGAAGTGGATATTCCCCCAGCAGGGCTTCGGCAGGAATGTGCCAATTGTTTGACAGGGCGCGAATCATGGGAAGCGTGAGGGGTCGCCGCCGATTCAACACCTCTGAAGCACGCGGCTGAGAACCAAGTAGCTTCGCCAAGTCCTTTTGACTATAGCCTTGAGCTTCCATCAGGTGTTCTATCATCGCAACGGGATCCGGCACGTCTACCGGCCATCGATGATTCTCATATGCCTCGACGAGTGTGACCATGACTTCAAGCTTGTCCGCCTTGGCTGTGCCGGGCTCAGCGCCCATTAGGCGGTCAGTCATCTGGAGTGCAGCGTCATAGTCTGCTTCGCTCTTTATTGGCTTGATGTTCATTCTTGTTCTCCCTATACCTGAGAGGCGTCGATACGGTCGTACTGGGCATGGGTGCCTACGAATCGCACAAAGCCTAGTCGAATCCCATAGTCAAATCGCACGATCAATCGATAGCGGTTTCCTCCAATGTTAAAGACGACTCGTTGATTCCCAATGATGCTCGAATTTCGATACGTTGCTTTGACGTCTGCTGGAGAGGACCAATTTGCATTTATGGCGACCGCATACCAAGCTCGCAGTGGTTGTTCGGCATTAGGCTCCTTATCCCAGAAACTTCGCCGGGTTCTCTTGGCGACAATACGCATGGCGCGAGGATAATTATCCCACAGCGGGATGTAAAGAGGCTTGCCAAGCACGCACTTGCCAAGCACACAAAATCGGGAATTCTGGCGGCGTTCTGCGTGCGGCGATGGAACTTGCCGCCAAAGAGCGTAGAATACCCACTTCATGAAGGAGGTTCATGCGCATCGTGATATACCTGCCGAGTCTCGGCGGAACTTCGGGTGGGGCCATGAACACGGTGAACACGGTGAACACGGTGAACACCGTGAACACCATGAACACCATGAATACAAGGTACGGGGGCGATCATGGATTCGACGCCGGTTCCGAGGCCTTGAGGAGCATGCCGAGAGGGTAGCGGCTCTCGTGAATCAACCGTTGCAATGGCTGATAGTTGCCAACGACGAAAACTACGCCCTAGCCGCTTAACGAATCGCGGCTAGCTCTCAGGCCGGTATCGCCCGCGATGACGGTCAGCGAGAGTCGACTTCGCGGGATCGCGTGGCTTCATCCCGTACGCGCCACGCTAAACAAAGTTCGGGTTGGGAATCGGAGCGTTCGCTGTTTCCGCGGCCCGTAGAATCTTAAGCGAACTAAGCATGTAGCGCCTCGGGGCCGAAGGCTGACGGACGCGGGTTCGATTCCCGCCGCCTCCACCACAAGCATCGTTCAACATAGCATCACCCGTAACTACTCGCCCCCCTCCCTTGAAACTATAGGAACCAGTCGCTATGTCACCTCTGATGATCTGCACACCCAATCTCTGTGTCCACAATCGGGCGGTGTCCTATAGTGTCAAGGGAGGGGGGCGAGTAGTTTCCATCATCCTAAAATTCACAAGAGCGTCGGCTGAGGAAAAAACTCAATCTGGAGTCCTTGACCGGGAACCCCGGGAGCAGTTCGCATCGCCCGGCTACTTTGAGGTTTCTTGCTAAAATATTTTCATGATGGGCACCGAACACAGAGCTTCTATATTCCGCCCCGGCGCAGGTGTGCAGCCCCCCGTGCTTGCCGGTAGGGACAAGGAAAAGGAAGCGCTTGCAGCGGTCGGGCGTGATCTTCGCAATAAGTCCGCATATAAGGACATGCAGATTATTGGCCCGCGAGGAGTGGGCAAGACATGTCTTACGAACTGGTTTGCCACCGAATTGAAGAAACCCTCAGCGCATATTACCCCTTGTCAAATACGGGCAAACAAGATTGACACGACAGATGAATTTGTAAGAGCTGTTCTCAGAGTGTTGCCCGAGCATATTTTGAAGCAGCTTGCGAGCGCCGTTCCTGATCAAATTCAAGTCGGGCCATCTGTGGCACGTGTTACTTGGACAGCTTCAGCCTACGAGAAGAATGGTGAT
>CAZNYE010000037.1:0-10463 GCA_964577185.1 uncultured Pseudomonadales bacterium
TGGAGTCCGGGGCTTTTGAATTGCGGATTTCCGCTTCTTCTTACGTCTCTCTTATGGAGGACTTCCCCGGAACCAAATCTTATTCGAGCAACGTTGAAACACCAATGCCCGAGCGCACAGCGAACCGATGCCCTGCACCTCGGCCGTGCGCCAATTCGGCGTGTTTGTCATGTCCTTCATAGTCATCGGACTCGTGCTTCTGAACTTTGGATGGCGACCTTCGCTCTCTCGTTGTGCGCCAGCAGTTGCGATTTAGCGGGCAAGCACAAAATACCTGCATTGCCAATGCAGGCTGCGTATTGTACCGCTGATTGGGGCTGTGTTAGTAGCCGCTGACGAAATTTCGGTCATGTCCCTCACGAGGTCATGCAGCTCTTCTGAGTCGAAGGCGGATTCCGGGACTTCAGCCGCGCGTCGTCGTAGCAGCGGATGTCCCATGCGAAGTATGTTCAGGATGGTCACGTACCCGATTCCAATGTTTGAGTGCTCTTCTGGCCAAATCTCTTTGCACGTTTCGAAATGAGATAGATCGTTCTTTCGGTGGCCACTGCATCGAGTGGAACGTCCCAAGGGGCGCGAGGGACATTCTCAACACGCTGACATTCGTGCGCATAGCCTACCAATAGTGGCCGTCGCTGATCGAGCTTTGCCAGGTAGGCGTCGTAGTATCCGCCTCCCATGCCGAGCCGTGTGCCTAGGGCATCAAAAGCGACCAAGGGAACCAGCATCATGGACACGGACCAGCCGGGAACAGGACGCCGTGAATTGGCTGGTTCCCAAATGCCAACTCGATTGAGTTCAAGCGTTTGCCCTGGCATCAGCTGCCGAAAGCGCATGACTCGCTGCTTAGGGCGCTTGCCGATCACAGGAAACACCACTTCCAATTGCATTTCGTGCATGCGTGCGCACAAGGGTTCAGGATCGAGCTCGCCATCGGCGGCGAAGTAGGCGGAGACACGACGCTGCGCGCGCAACATGCCACTTCCAAGCAGCATGCGGCAGGCAGCTTTGGCGTGAGATTCTTGCTCACTAGGCGAAAGCGCACGTCGCTTGGCGCGACATTCTCTTCGTACTTGGCGCCGGGTTACAGGTTCAGAATTGCTGGTCAAGTTTCCGAGCCTCCCAAAGCCCACCACGCGGGTGTGTCACCGGACAGGTGCAGAGGACTTAAGCACAGTTCCACTTGTATCGAGATGAGGGACAAGGAACTCCCGGGCGTGCCGCTGTCTGGCGAGCCCTGAACCGTATCGTTTCAGGGCGGTGGAAGGATTTGCGTCCTTGGCTTCCCGCGTCCCGCCATGCATTGAGGTGAAACGAAGGCTTGCTCTCTCAGACACAAGACCCCTCCTCCTAAAGTGGAGTCACGGCTCAAGGGCATAAAACCAGCTGGCGAACACCCCAGGAGACTTGTGCCAGTATAGCCACACTCAGGCATTGTTCGGAGCTTTTTTGGCAAGAGGTGTTCCTAGGCCTGCAAATACGAATCTATTCGAGTTGAAAGCCCTTGGATTCTCTGCGTGTAGGCTTTCCGAGCCTCCTGCGTACGCAGATAGTCGTAGGCCATGGAAAGTGCCATGGACAGATAGGCACGATCTCCAGCACCCTTGACGCCCAGCAGCCCCAAATTGCGCGTCAAATAGTTGGCTGCCTCGCAAAGGCCTTCCATTTGGTGCTCTTCGCACTCGACCTTGTAGTTGCGGTTCAGAACATTGAGCACGACGCTCGTGGATTCGCTCATTTCGATTCCTCCTCCAGATCGCGTAGCCTTTGAATCAGTTGATCGATTCGCTTGCGCGCATCGGTTTGTACTTCAAGGAGTGAAGCGCGGGACTCACTTTCTTTGCTGAGTTGCTGGGCCAGGCTTTCATTCACGCGCCGCAGTTCTTCGCAGCGGGCAACGAGCGCGTTGATCTTTTCCTCGAGTTCATCAAGGTCTGAATATAGGTCCCCGCTCGGCTTTTCCTGAATTCCGACGAGCATGTCGTCGGCAGGCGAATCTTGAGTTTCGGAAGAGGCACGCTCCGTGTCCTCCAAAGAGTTTGAGGAGTCGGACTGTGCTCCCTCTTTGTGCTCTTTTTCCTGCATTGATTCGTGACCTTGCCGCCAATATTCTGACTATAGCAGTAACTCGGTGATAATCGTGTGCCGCGATCTACTCGGCACAGATATAAAGTGAAAATCAGCGGTTCTCACGATGGCTGCGAACCGCTTTCCCCTGATCGTCTGAGAATCGATTTGGCCAGGCGCTCGCCGAGAAAACCGGTCACAAGGCGGGTCACAGTTCAGTTCGCAGCCATCATGAGAATTGCTCGCCAAAAGCCGCTAAGATTCTTCGCTTGACCTTATCTGGAACGCTCGTGCTGACCAAGGCGTTGCTTGCCGAACTTGCAGAAATCCTCCCCGAGGACGCGCTCATCACTCGTGCCCAGGCCATGAAGCCCTTCGAGACCGACGGCCTGACCGCCAAACGCGAAATGCCGGGCGTGGTTGTATTACCTCGCGACGAGTCCGAGGTGTGCGCGGTGCTCTCCATTTGTCGAGACCATCAGGTGCCGATTGTCGCGCGCGGCGCGGGTACCGGCCTTTCGGGTGGGGCGCGGCCGATCAAGCAGGGGATACTCTTAAGCACCTCGCGAATGTCACGAATTCTTGAGGTTGATCCACACAATAGAATAGCGCGCGTTGAGCCGGGTGTGACCAATCTCGCCGTATCCGAAGCTGCCAGAGAGTATGGCCTCTACTATGCACCGGATCCGTCTTCGCAACTCGCCTGCAGCATAGGTGGCAACGTGGCAGAGAATTCCGGAGGCGTGCACTGCCTCAAGTATGGCCTGACGGTTCACAACGTGACAGGTCTCACCATCTTGACCATTGAAGGAGAGAGGCTTCAGATAGGAGGCGCGCGCCTCGATTCCCCCGGCTACGACCTGCTTGCGCTCTTCAATGGTTCCGAAGGCATGCTGGGCATCGTTGTTGAAGCGCATCTGCGTCTATTGCCAATTCCCGAACACAAGTGCGTCATGCTTGCGGGATTTACGGAGGTTGCGGCCGCAGCGCGAGCAGTCAGTACCATAGTCGCAAGTGGTGTCATCCCGGCTGGACTGGAGATGATGGACAAATTGGCGATTCAAGCCGCCGAGGACTACGCGCACGCGGGGTATCCGCTCGATGTCGAAGCCTTGTTGCTAGTGGAACTCGATGGCAGCCAAGAAGAGGTGAGCCACTTGCATGGCGAATTGATGCAACTGCTCCGAGCCGAAGGGGCGTCTCAATTGAGCTCAGCGAGTGACCCCGAGGCCATGGAACGCCTGTGGCGGGGTCGCAAAGCCGCTTTCCCCGCCATGGGCAGGCTCGCCCCCGACTACTACTGCATGGATGGCACCATTCCCCGGCACAGTCTTGAAGAGGTGTTGTCGAAGATTCAATCCCTGTCAACCGAGTATGGCCTCAAGGTCGCCAACGTGTTTCATGCTGGTGACGGAAATCTACATCCGCTGATACTGTACGACGCGGCGCGACCCGGAGACCTGGAGAAAGCCGAGGCTTTGGGCGGGGAAATCCTGCTGGCCTGCGTCCGAGCAGGCGGAACTGTGACTGGCGAGCACGGCGTGGGCGTTGAGAAGCTCGACCAGATGTGCGTGCAGTTCTCATCCAATGAACTTCTGCAGTTTCACGCTCTCAAACAGGCCTTTGATCCAAATGCATTGATGAACCCAGGCAAGGCTGTCCCGACGCTTGCGCGCTGTGCTGAACTTGGCGGCATGCATGTGCACGCGGGCCGACTGCCCCATCCGGAAATTGAAAGACTGTGACCAACTCCGATGCGAAAGAGGCGCTTCAAACGCGGATCAAGGACGCAAGCGAGAAGGGCACCAGGTGCTTTCCCGTTGGCTGTAACTCCAAGGGCATTTTCGGTGATTCAGACGCTGGCGAGCTCTTGTCCACCCGCTCCCTTCAAGGGATTTCCGCGTACGAACCTACGGAGCTCGTCGTTACCGCCGGGGCCGGAACGCCCCTGAGCGAAATTGAGACCGCGCTGCAGGACGAACGACAGATGCTCGGCTTTGAAGCCGTTGGTGGACCAGCGGCGACGCTTGGCGGGGCGATTGGCTGCGGCCTCTGCGGACCGGCACGGCCTTTTCGAGGCGCGGTACGGGATTTTGTGCTTGGCGTGGAAGTGATCAACGGGCGAGGGCAGCACCTGCGTTTCGGCGGACAGGTGATCAAGAATGTGGCTGGCTACGACGTATCGCGCCTCTACGCGGGGAGTTGGGGCACACTCGGTGTGATTGTTTCGGCGAGCGTGCGTGTCCTCCCTCGTCCAGAGCGACAGGTCACGCTTGGCATCGAGTGCGACATCGAAGAGGCGATTACCCGTATGAAGGAGCTAGGTCGAAAGCCACTCCCTATCTCCGGCGCCGCGTACTGTGATGGCGTCTTGTATCTGCGCCTCTCGGGTTTCGAAGCGTCTGTCGAGGCCGCGCTGCGCCGCATCGGAGCAACGCAGCTTGCTGACGGCAACACCTTCTGGTTGTCGATTTCTGATGCGCGCCATGACTTCTTCAAGCGAGATGACGCACCCCTCTTCAGATTGTCGCTACCGCCCGCGACGGCTCATCTCCCCATACCCGGGGCTTGGCTGATCGACTGGGGCGGGGCACTGCGCTGGCTCAAAACCCATGAGCCTCGCGACCGTTGGCGGCAATCGGTCACAGACCTGGGTGGTAGGGTTCTATCCTGGCCCGCGCAACGGGAAGATTGGTTGGCCACAGGTGAATCGAGCACGGACAGGCTTCAGAGCCGCATTCGCAAGGCCTTCGATCCAATGGGGGTGTTTTCATGAGAATCGACCTCGCCGAGCGATTCGCCGAAACCGAGGTCGGACGCGATGCCGAGGAGATCATCCGACGATGTGTTCACTGCGGCATGTGCAACGCCGTCTGTCCCACCTACCGGATGACAGGCAATGAACTAGACGGTCCGCGTGGACGAATCTATTTGACCAAATCCATGTTCGAGGACGGGCACAGCAACGATGTGCTTAAGAAACACCTTGATCGATGCCTGACCTGTCGCGCCTGCGAAACCGCCTGTCCCTCCGGCGTTGCCTACGGCGAACTCGTTGAACTCGCGCGACCCGAACTCAAAGGTCGTCCACTCTCAGAGCGCATGCTACGTTGGCTATTGGTCACTGCCGCAAGCCGACCTCGTTGGTTTGCAATTGCCTTTCGGCTTGCCACCTGGTTCCCGCGGTGTGTTCCGAAACGTCTGCGTTCCATGCTTGCTTCCGGCTCCACTGAGAAGGCGGCTCGCAAGTCTACGGAAGCCGTCAACGCAAGTGGTGAGCGAGTCGTTCTGCTTGAGGGCTGTGTTCAATCTGTGGTCACTCCACAAGTGGGTGCGTCTCTACGAAGGATTCTTGAGGCGTCTGGCTATCAGGTGGCAGTGCTGAACAAGGAGTCCTGTTGCGGGGCGCTTCCACTGCATCTTGGAGCGGAGTCGCGGGCGAAGAAGGCCATGCGCCGCGCGCTCAATGCAGTCGAGCCACAGATCGAACAGGCGTCCGCAGTCATTTCTTCGGCCAGTGGCTGTGGCGTGACGCTCAAGGACTATGCTCGCCTGATGCCGGGCGAGCAGGCGAGCCGCATGGCCAAGCTCGTGATGGATGCTTCCGAATTCTTGCTTGATCCCCGGCGCGGAATTCAGCTCAAGGCTTCCCGGCCGGCCTTAAAGCTCGCCTGGCATGCTCCCTGCACATTCGCGTCTGGCATGCGGCTCGGCGGGGGTGTCGCACGGCTACTCGAAAGGCTCGGATATCAATTGACGCCTGTGGCCGAAGCCAATCAGTGTTGCGGTTCGGCGGGAACCTATTCGATATTCGAGCCTGAGATGGCCGAGGGGCTGCGTGAAAGAAAGTTAGACTGTCTACAGGCAGGGTCTCCGGATGCCATCGCCACGGCGAATGTGGGTTGCCAGATGTTTCTGGCACAAAAGGCGACCGTGCCCGTGCATCACTGGTTGGAAATGGTCGAATATGGAAGGTCTTGAGCTTGCTACAAATCGACTCGTGGATGAGACGAGTCCCTACCTCTTGCAGCATGCGAACAATCCCGTGCATTGGCAGCCTTGGGATGAGCGGGCACTGGCACTTGCGCGCTCGACGGGCAAACCCATTCTGCTCTCTGTTGGCTATTCTTCCTGCCATTGGTGCCACGTCATGGCCCATGAGTCCTTTGAGGATGAGTCCACCGCAGAGGTCATGAACCAGCACTTTGTCTGCATAAAGGTGGATAGGGAAGAGCGGCCGGACCTCGACAAGGTATATCAACTCGCGCACTACATGCTCACCCGAAGTTCGGGAGGCTGGCCCTTGACGATATTCCTTGACCCTGAAACGCAGATCCCATTCTTCAGCGGCACCTACTTTCCCAAGCGGGCCATGTACGAGCGCCCGAGCTTTGTCGATCTATTGCTTCGTATCAATGAGGCCTTCGCCGCACAACGGAGCGATATAGGCGAACAGGGTGAGAGACTGGTCGCGCTCTTGAAGAGCACTTTGATCAAGTCCTCTGATGAGCAAGAAGACTCGACGGAAGACATTGCCGATCTCAGAGTGTTCGCCAAAGCCTTCAAAGAGTTGCGGCAGTCCTATGACGAACGGCACGGAGGATTTGGCCGTGCGCCCAAGTTTCCCATGCCGACGAGTCTTGATCTCCTGCTGCACTACTGGAGCTTTGCGGACCCGAAGGAGAACACGCGCCAAATGGCGCTCGACATGACGCTCACCACCTTGACGAAGATTTGTCGCGGAGGCATTCGCGATCATCTCGGCGGCGGCTTTTGCCGATATTCGGTAGACCAGGAGTGGATGATTCCCCACTTCGAGAAGATGCTCTATGACAACGGCGCCCTGTTGTCGCTCTTGGCCGATGCCTATGCAATCGATCCGGATCGCCTGTTCCGAGAGTCGATCGAAGAGGCGGCGGATTGGATGATGCGCGACATGCAGTCTGACGCCGGAGGCTTCTATTCTTCTTTTGATGCTGATTCCGAGGGAGAAGAGGGACGCTTCTATCTCTGGCGCCGAAATGCCGTTCGTAAACTCCTGAGTGACGAGGAGTTCCTTGTATTCGCCACCCTCTACGGAATTGACAAGCAGCCGAACTTCGAAGGACGCGCCTGGAATCCGCACAGGTACGATTCATGGAAGTCGGTGGTGTTTCGATTGGGAATGGAGCCGACGCAGGCAAACGCCCTGCTCGCCTCGGCGAAAGCAAAGCTCTTTGTTGAACGTGAAAAACGTGTCAAGCCTGGGCGGGATGACAAGATTCTTGCCTCTTGGAATGGACTTGCCATCAAGGGCATGGTGCGTGCCGGAGCCGCCCTCAGTCGTCAGGATTACCTGGATGCGGCCGAACAAGCCATAGACTTCGTTCGCACGCAGATGGTCGACAAGGCATCCGCAAGACTGTACGCCACCCATGCGGCGGGACGCGCAAGATTCCTAGGATATCTAGACGATTACGCGCTCCTCGCCGATGCGCTCTTGAGCTTTCTCGAGCACAGATGGAGTGACGAACTCTTTGCTTTCACGCGCAGCCTGGCTGACCGTGTGCTCACAGAGTTTGGGGATCCCGAGGAGGGAGGGTATCTGTTTATCTCGAGCGAACATGAACCCTTGATTCACACGCCGAAGCCAGCCATAGACGAAGCAGTCCCCGCAGGCAACGGAGTGTTCTGTCTCGTGCTCTTGAAGCTCGCTGAGCTCGCTCACAAACCTCGATACCGAGAGGCCGCCGAGAAAATACTGCGCTGGGCGACACCGGATTTGCAACGCATGCCTTCTGCGCACGCCTCATTGCTTGCCGGGTTGCATGCCTACGCCTTGGGACTGGAAACCTGCATTCTTCGCGGCGACGAAGAAGCACTCGCCGAATGGCGGGCAGCTTGCCATGAGGGATACACCCCGCGCAGGCAATGCTTCGTGATCCCCTGGGAGAGCTCCGGACCGGGGTGGCTACCGAACGAAGAAAAAATGGGCGAACTCGCCTACCTCTGCGCCAACTTCACATGCTCCGCACCAATTCGAGAACTAAGCGCTCTCAAATCCGCCCTGTCCGCCTGACGAACGATCCGCACCCAAGGCCATAACTCCCCCCTGCGGTAGCAGATTTGGTGGGGGGCGGGCTGGCGACAGCCTTCATTCTCAAGCCGCCCTCGCTGGTATTTTCCTTGACTCTGCGGAGTCACAGTTTCGAACTGCGGGAAGTTCAGCGCGGTGCCTATGTAAAGCTCACATGGTGTCTATCTTCATTTCTTCTGTAATGTTGTTCTAACTTTGACCTTTAATAACGTTGCATTTTGAACATTTATCGTTCAATATACGTGAATGAAAGAGATTCCGAGAGATGCGCATATCGGCCGTGTGAATCGGCTGATTCGTGAAAATCCTGCGGTCGCCGTGCTTGGTGCGCGCCAAGTGGGCAAAACCACACTTGCGAACGCGCTTGCACGGAGGCGGAGGGGACCAGTTACGCGCTTTGACCTCGACAATCCGGCAGATGTGCGGCAGCTTGACGAACCACTGCTGGCAATGGAGTCGTTACGCGGTTTGGTGATCATCGACGAAGTGCAAAACAGGCCGGATCTCTTCGCAGTGTTGCGGGTGCTTGCTGATCGTTCGCCGCTGCCCGCGAGGTTTCTCATTTTAGGAAGTGCTTCGCCCGAGTTGTTGCGGCAAGGCTCCGAAACACTGGCGGGACGCATCGCCTTTTATGAGTTGCCCGGCTTCTCTCTGGAGGAAATCGGCATAAAGAACTGGAAGCGCTTGTGGTTTAGAGGTGCGTTTCCGCGATCATATTTGCCGCGTGAGATCAGGCAAAGCAACCAGTGGCGTGCGGATTTCGTACGTACCTTCTTGGAAAGGAATCTGCCGAGCCTTGGAAGTCAAATCCCTTCGCGCACCATGTCAGAGTTTTGGACCATGCTCGCCCATTATCACGGTCAGACTTGGAACGGCTCCGAAATAGGCCGGGCGTTCGGCCTGTCGCACACTGCGGTGAAGCGATACCTTGATCTGCTGAGTTCGACCTTTATGGTGCGTCAGCTTCGACCGTGGACCGAGAACATTGGCAGCCGAGTAGTGAAGTCGCCCAAGGCATACGTTTCCGATGCCGGGTTGCTCCATAGCCTGCTTGGAATAGAAACGCCCGAAGCCTTGAATGCACATCCAAAAGTGGGAGCGAGCTTTGAAGGGTTCGCGCTCGAACAGGTGCTTGGGCAACTCAGAGTCCCATCGCGAGACGCTTACTTTTGGGCGACCCAGGGCGGTGCAGAACTCGATTTGCTCATCCTGCGCGGCTCTCGTCGAATTGGTGTCGAGTTCAAGCGTAGCGATGCTCCCAAGCGCACCCGTTCCATGCTCGTGGCTTTAGAAGCCCTCGGGCTTGAGCAGATTCTCGTCGTGTATCCAGGAGAGCGGAGCTACTTGCTCCACGAGCGGATCAAGGCTGTGCCCATAGTGAACTTGGTTGAAGAGCTCGCGCCCTTCCAGCGGCTGTAAACAGAACGCTTTTCATCCAGCTTTCTTGATTTTCAGCCGCAATTCCAATGTGCCGAGCATGATGCCTGGCTGGTGGAGGAATTTGTTCCCGGGTGCGTATTCCATGCTTTCGAGACGGTCGAGCAGGCAGTCCCAGGCAATGGTCTGTTCGAGGCGTGAGAGCGAGTTGCCGGGACATGTTCGAGGGCCCGCAGAGAAGGTGAGATGCCTCGTGATCGGACGACGATTGAGATCCATTTCTTTTGGGCATTCAAACTGGGTTGGATCTATGTTGGCCGCGCCCCAGCGCAGGTGCAGCATGGAGCCCTTGGGCACCTTGACGCCTTGAAACACTTCATCGCGGCTGGTGGTGCGCGTGGAAAGTCCCTGCGTGGGCGACCTGAGGCGCATGGCCTCCTCCGTGAAGGCGCGTAATTTGCTTCGGTCTGCTTTCACTTCGTCCCAGAGCCGGTCAAGTTCACACAAGAGTTGTGCCTGTTCTTCAATCGCGTATTGAGTGGTCTCCAATCCGCCAATGACCATGGCGTAGACGATGCCATTGATCTCTATGTCGGTGAGCTTGCGACCCAAGGCCTTGTAGGTCACTTGTGCGAGGAAAGAAATCATGTCTTCGGCGGGGTGCTCGCGTTTCTCCTCCACCTTCTGCTGAACGTATTCCTTGAAACCATCGAGTTCCTTGAACTGCGCGTCGAGTTGTTCTTGGCTGAGCTCGTTTCTATGTCCCTTGCCGTACACGAAGGCCATGACCTGGGCCGTGCCCCATCTCTCGAGCTTGGGAATATCCTCCAAGGGAAATCCGAGAATTGTCGCCATCACCATCTGCGGCAAGGGTCGGGCGAATTCGGAAATGAACTCCACCTCTTCCTTGTCTATCCAGCGGTCGATGAGTTGATTTACAAAG
>CAZNYE010000038.1:0-2060 GCA_964577185.1 uncultured Pseudomonadales bacterium
CCAATGATGATGCTGATATGTGGAACCGTTGAATTGGAGACGGCATTGATCATCTTTGAGCCGTCCTTGGTGATGCCGCGCTGTTCGAAGTCCGTTCCCACGATATAGCCGGTGATGTTGTGCAGAAAAATCAGTGGTACATCTATCTGGTTGCAGAGCTGAATGAACTGAGCCGCTTTTTCCGCGGATTCCGAGAAGAGCGCGCCGTTGTTCCCCAAGATCCCAATGCGATACCCATGAACACTCGCCCAACCGCAGACGAGGGTTGAACCGTAGAGCGGCTTGAATTCTTCGAATCGAGAACCGTCGACTATGCGCGCGATCACCTCACGCATATCAAAAGATGTACGCAAGTCCTTGGAAACAATACCCAAAAGTTCCTCTGGATCCAGTACCGGCGGATCACAGGGCAAGCGGACATGTCGCCCAAGCTTGCGCCAATTGAAGTGCGAAACCACTTCACGGCAGATGCGAATCCCGTCCATCTCATCTTCGGCGAGGTAATCGCCAAGGCCAGAGACCTGCGTGTGCATTTCAGCGCCGGCCAAACTCTCCTCGTCGGCATCTTCACCGGTCGCCATCTTGACCAAGGGCGGTCCGCCGAGCGCCACCTTGGAGCGCTTCTTGATGAAGATGTTGTAGTCGCTCATCCCTGGTTGATAGGCACCGCCGGCGGTTGACGCCCCAAACACAAGCGACACCGTGGGAATACGCATCTTGGAAAGTTCGGTGATCTCGTAGAAGAGGCGGCCAGATTCTGCGAAGTGATCTATGCCACGCTTGAGGGCCGCCTCGGGGTCATCGCCGCTGTCACCTCGAAGGTCCGCACCAGCCGACTCCACAAACTGAATATAGGGAATCCGGTTCTCACGTGCGATTTCAAGGCCCCGCATCAGCTTCTTGGCGTTGAATTGATTGAAGGCACCGGCTCGTACCGAGGGATCATGACCCAATATCAGGCATTCGGTATTCTCGATCACCCCTATGCCGACAACGAATCCCGAACCTACGGTGAAGTCCGAATACCAGGCGGCCAGCGGACTGATCTCAAGAAATGGCGAATCTGGATCGAGCACGTATCCAATGCGCTCACGGATTGGCAACTTGCCACGGGCACGCAGGCGTTGAAGGGCTTCGGCACCACCGCCCTGTTCCACTTCGCGCAGCAATCCCGCGATCACCCCAAGCGACTCGTTCATGTCCGTCCGGTTGCGTTGAAAGGCTTCCGAACGAGTGTCTAGTTTGGAAGATAGAATTGGCATACTGTTGAGTTCAAATTCAAAGACTCCCAATCAGAGGAATCTGGCAGCAAGAGAGGAAATTATTCCAGTAAATCCGCAGGCAACGCACACTTAACTCTTATACGCACCCTTTCGTTGACGTTTCGAGATACGCGCTTGTTCCCTACGCGCTCTTTCAACAATAAACGACTCCATTGAAGGGATTGGTATCTCGCAAGGGTCAGTGATTCTATGCGCGGTGATCAGCCCCGTCCGCAGTACTTGCATGAAGGCGTCTTCCCCCGAGGGAAACCGACGATGAAGAATCGTCGCGCTTCGTCCTTCAGCCCGTTCGATACGCTCTTCAAGAAATCCCGCACATTCGTCCCGCAAAGGGCTTTCGTTCCGAACGAGGCTGTACAAATCCGCAATGATGTCCACTGGCAATTGGCTGGAAGCCAACCGTTCCTCGTAATAGCTTTGCCTCAGCGCGTGACCTTTCTCAAGTGTCTGATCGATGTCTATAGTAGCGAAGGAAGGTGTTGGTTGCGCGATGAGGACTTCGCACACAGCCTGCAGGTAGCAGGTCAGATGACGAGGCCAATTGTCCGCGGCCTCAGCTATACGATTCGCGAGCACCCTACATACTTCTGTATGACCTTCAACACCCGCATCGGCGATCACGCGCAGTGCTTGCTTGGCGGCAGCGAGCGTCTCCTGGGTTGACAATGCACCCAGAGGGATGACATGGATGCTCACTGGTCTCGTCAATCTCGCCTTCTGTTCAAGCTGGTCAAGAGAGTTCGCGAGTCCTGAACAGACCAGTAGCACGGGTGCGAC
>CAZNYE010000039.1:0-2278 GCA_964577185.1 uncultured Pseudomonadales bacterium
GCTGCTCTCAATGTGCCGAATCTTTGCCAGCTCCTCGTTGGTGAGAATGGGCTGTCTGAGCTTGAGCTGGTGGCAGTTCTCCGGCTTGGTCTCGAGCAAGTTCAACTCGGTGCCCATCATAACCTCGGTGGCGGTGATCAATTCCTCGCGGATCGCGTCAATCGGCGGGTTGGTCACCTGGGCAAAGAGTTGCTTGAAATAGTTGTAGAGCAGCTGCGAGTGGTTGGACAGAGCCGCCGCCGGCGTGTCGTTGCCCATTGCGCCCAGTGCTTCGACCCCATCAGTAGCCATTGGCGCCATCAGAATACGTAACTGCTCAAATGTGTACCCGAAAATCTGCTGCCGCTCGAGCATGGTTCCGTGGTCAACACCTGGAACTTCGGCCTCCGGTTCCGGAATCTCGTAAAGCCTGACCAAATGCTCGTCGAGCCATTCGCGGTACGGATGCTCGTTGGCCATCGTCTCCTTGAGCTCCTCATCGGAGATGATTCGGCCCTGTGAAGTGTCGACCAGAAACATGCGGCCCGGTTCCAGGCGAGACTTCTTGAGTATGCGGTCCGCCTCCATCGGCAGTACGCCCACCTCCGACGCCATCACCACCATGTCGTCTTTGGTGACGCAGTAGCGCGAAGGGCGCAGCCCGTTGCGGTCCAACACCGCACCTACAATCGTACCGTCGGTAAAGACCATGGAGGCCGGCCCGTCCCACGGCTCCATCATCGTGCTATGGTATTCGTAGAAAGCCTTCTTGGCGTCGCTCATTGTTTCATGCTGCGACCACGGCTCCGGGATCATCATCATCATCGCGTGTGGCAGCGTCCGCCCGGACAGATATAGGAACTCGAGCGTTTCGTCGAATTTTGCCGAGTCGCTGCCGTCGTCGTGAATGATCGGCAGAATCTTTTTGATGTCATTGCCAAACAACTCGCTCTCAAACTGGGATTGTCTGGCGAACATCCAGTTCTCGTTCCCGCGCAAAGTGTTGATCTCACCATTGTGGATCATGTACCGATATGGGTGAGCACGCTCCCAACTGGGGAAAGTATTTGTGCTGAACCGCGAGTGAATGACGATCAACGCCGATTCCAAATCGCCATCCAACAAGTCAGGGTAGAATCCTTTGACCTGCGGCGCCATCAACATGCCTTTGTAAACGACAGTGCGAGATGACAGGCTGGCGACGTAGAAGGCGTCGCCTTCGCGCAACTGAGAGTACCGAATACGGTTCTCAGCCTGCTTTCGGATCACATACAGTTTGCGCTCAAATGAGAGGTCGTCGTTTCCGGTCAGACGATCACTGTTTCGACCGATGAAGATTTGGCGCACAACGGGCTCCCCCAAGCGGGCAGTGTGGCCAATTTCAGTGTTATGTGTCGGAACGGTACGCCAGCCGAGAACAGTTTGGCCTTCTGACCGCACAATCCTTTCGAACAGTTGCTCACACAGGAAACGGTAGTCGCCTCTCGGTGGAAGAAAGATCATCCCAACCGCGTAATCGCCCTCGGGAGGCAGTTCTATCCCCTCCTCACCCGCGACCTTGCGCATGAACTTATCCGGCATCTGCATGAGCACGCCTGCCCCGTCGCCTGTGTTAGGCTCGCATCCACACGCGCCGCGATGCGCAAGGTTAAGCAGTACCTCTAGCCCTTGAGTGACGATGGCGTTCGACTTTTCGCCCTTGATGTTGACTACAAATCCAACGCCGCAAGCGTCATGCTCATAGCGCGGATCGTACAGACCTTGCTTGGCCGGCAGACCCACTTGCGACCGGGGAGTGGACTTGTGGCAACAGGAAGAACAAAGTTTCATATCCGACATAACGTCATCTCCTCAATAGAGCCTCTCCTTCTACTTCGTTCGCTCAGGGTAGTTGGTTAAGCGAAATCTACTCTGCATCTGAGCGCGGATGCGAAGGAGGAGCGTGTGCCAAGATCCGATGACGTCGTTGTCGAATCGCGGAAAACTTGTCAGCAGGAGTATTTCGGCGGGCTAATCCCGCTGTGAGTTCGTGTAACTTACACGAAAATGGGCGGTTCGTCAACTTTGCGAGGCTTCTGAGGGAAAGCGGTATCCATTACCATAGATGATTACTTCCACCCCGCCGTCTACGACCAGTGGGTGGCTGATCTTGACGCCCAGGACGCCGTCATAACCCTTGGCAGAAGCCTTTTCCTCAAGGTCCGACAGACCCTGTTCAATTGCTTTCGCTATCAAGGTCTCGTAATGGGACATGCGCCCCCCCACAAGATTTCGGATATTCTCCCTCACATCTTGGACA
>CAZNYE010000040.1:0-3234 GCA_964577185.1 uncultured Pseudomonadales bacterium
AAACGGATGCCAAGGCTGCTTGTGAAGGGTGGTGAAGTGCAGCAGTGCCGTTTTTCCAGGCTCGTAGTCCGTGTCTCGTGCGTGCCAGCGAGCCGGCAGGCGACCCCAAAGCCCCCGCTCCTGTGCCGCACGCCGAAACAGCTTGTGCTGATCGTTGTTCTGTGCATCTTCCAAGGTCCACACCTCGGACATGGTGGCACAATCGATGAGCATGACGGACGAGTCCCTCTCATCGATACACAACACGCCATGACCAACCATGTCGAGGTCGAAGAACTCCGCCGGATCACCAAGATAGATCTGATCAACATCGTTGTAGATGGCCCTGCCCTGATTATCAGCCAGAGAAGGCACCGCGTATCTGTACGTCTTGAAACCCGTCTTCCATCCGTCACGCGAATAGCCGGTCAAGTCCTTCATGAGGTACACCTGGTACTCCCGAGCGGGGTCGCGCACCTTGAGCAAGGACCAAATGAACACTCGCTCGGCGCGATGCTGCAGCGGTTCGGTGCCAACGTAGATGCGTACCGGTGGCTTGGTCGAGCCACCCGCTTCGGCTGGCAGCTTGAAGAGGACCGGAGCCTCACGGTGGCCGGGCGCACGGCGCGTTGACCTCAACAGTCCCGCGTATTTCCAATGGCGGCGTTTGGTGGCGAATCGGGACACGGCTAATGCGCCCGTTCGATGTTAATGGTGAGCGATTTACGCAGAGCGTCCGGCGGCGCGTATATCGGACGCACTGAATGCAGGGAGTTGAAGGTCTTGACGAAGATCACGCACTGATTGGACTCGAAGGGATACGTGTGCAGGATTTCAACGTCTGAGAACTCAAGCGAACGATTGGAGTGATTGTAAATGTTCTTCACATCAAGGGCTCTATTCACATCGGTGCCACCACCATACTCAAGCGGCCATTCGTTCTCATCGACCATGGAAATCACGAGCGTGATGAGCTTGTTCGGTGTGTCGGTGTGCGGCTTGAGGCAGCCACCCTTTCCACGCACAACAGAGAATTCAAATCGCGCTCTCAAGCGCGTCAAATCATAGGGAAGCTTCAAGCGCAACAAGGAATAGCCGATGCGCGCCCAAGCACTCGCCACCGTGGTGACAGCACCCGAGAGCTTGAGGTCGATGTGCTTCGATCGCAGCATATTTAGGATATCGCCGACGAAGCCACTGCGTTTGACATAGGCGTGGAAATCGAGCCAGAGAGGATTTGATCGCACGAACTGTCGATAGCGAAGCGGGTGGTTTTTTTCCGACAGCGACAGTTTGTCGGTATTGCCGTGCAGGCGCTTCATCAAGTCCACATCCGGGAAGGCGGCAAGCATCTCGGCATAGAGGTCGGGCGCAATCACCTCCCTCGCGACCCCTATGGGATAGGGCTCGTATCGGAATTCAGCCTTGTCGAATGAGAGCATGCTTCGCTCGCGAGGTGGCAGGAGGGCATGGCGTAGCAGCGGATTTTATCAGTCTCGCGAACAAGGCTTGATGACCAGCGTTGCGCTTGAGCAATTCTCATTATGGCTGCGAACTCCCCCCGCACGATTGTCTGAGCGTCGATTCGGCAGTGATGTAGCCGAATCTGCGGGGTATTGGGCACTTCACACGGGAGTTCGCAGCCATAATGAGAATTGCTTGTTCCGCTTGCCGTATCAGGAAAGCTCTCTCGTCCCCGTTCAATGGCAACAACCCACTAGCGGGAATCGCTGGCAATGCCGCATCGCTGGCACACAAGGAACAATTTGCATGTAGCATGTGCGCACGCCGAGGCAGACCCCGCTCGATGTCGATTCAACCCATGGCAAATCTCGCCTTGCGCGCCGCGCGATTGGGGGCGCGCGTGCTGCTGCAGAACGTGGAACGCATCCACCAGCTTGCCGTCGAGCACAAGCAGGGATACGAAGAAGTGTCGGAGGTGGACCGGCGTTCGGAAGAGACCATAACCAGAGCGCTCAGAGAGGCCTATCCCACGCATGCCATCATAGGGGAGGAGTTCGGTGGAGATCCTGAAGGGAGCGAGTATGTTTGGTACATAGACCCCCTCGACGGCACAGTGAATTATTTGGCTGGCCTGCCGCACTTTTGTGTGTCGGTTGGCCTCCTGCACCGTGGAGTGCCCACCCACGGTGCGATCATCGATCCGATTCGCGGGGAAGAATTTCACGCCAGTCGCGGTCATGGTGCCTACCTCAATCACCGACGTCTACGTGTCTCAGAACACCAAAAGCTCTCCCAGGCGCTCATCGCATCCGGTTCTCCACACCAGGGCATACGTCGCCATTGGGGGAGCTATTTGAAGATTCATGCGAGCCTTGGCCCCAGTGTACGCACCGAAAGACGAAGTGGCTCGGCCGCGCTCGACCTCGCCTACGTCGCCGCTGGACGGATCGACGGCTATTGGCAGCTTGGCCTGAAACCCTTCGATCTGGTCGCGGGACTTGTGTTGGTGCGCGAAGCCGGGGGCATGGTCGCAGATATCGCCGGAGGTGAGCGGCTTCTCGAAACCGGCAATGTCGTAGCCGCCAACAGCCTCTGCTTCAAGTCCATGCTGCAAGCCATACATCCGAATTTGTCGGATGAGTTGTTGGCAGGTTAAATGCCTGAGGAACCTATGCTCTGGGCCAGTCCAGGAGTCTGCGCTTTAGAAAGGATTCTGCAAGTCAAGTGCCATCCAGCGGAAACTATGGTTGGGTTATCTGGGCGAAAGCGGTAAGCACCCGCCAATATCAGACAGGTCACGCTCGAACTGCGTCACACAAACCCAACGATGACTTCTCTTGCGCGGACTCCCAGGCTCGCGTCTATGTTCCGGCAGTTTCCTTTTCGGACACGACGAGATTCGACCTGTCTATCTTCAGCAAAAGAAGTGTCGTCGCAGCCACGTAAATTGACGAGTAGCTACCCACAACCACGCCGATGGTGAGCGCGGTGGCAAACCCACGTAATTGCTCACCTCCGACAACCAGGAGCGAAACCAATACCAGCAACGTAGTCAAGGAGGTCACAAGGGTTCGACCCAGCGTCTGATTCAGGGATGCATTGATCACTTCTATGGGTGAACTACGCCGCATCAGGCGAAAGTTCTCACGGATTCTGTCGGACACGACGATCGTGTCGTTGAGCGAATAGCCGATCACGGCCAACATGGCCGCGAGTACCGACAGGTCGAACCACCATCCAAAAATCGCGAACGCGCCCACCGCGATGACCACGTCGTGAACCAGGGCCACC
>CAZNYE010000041.1:0-6654 GCA_964577185.1 uncultured Pseudomonadales bacterium
AAGTCAACTCATAAGCACCGACCGCCCGTCTTCGATTCGATATGTGCGATCTGCCACCTCGCGAAGCTCGCTTTGATGAAACACCGCAAGAATCGCCATGTCCTTCTTGAGTGCCTGCAGAATGTGTCCTATCTCGCGCTCGCTCTCTGGGTCGAGGCCGCTGGTGGCTTCGTCGAGAATGAGCAACCAAGGTTTGTGCAGGAGCGCGCGAGCGATCATAAGCCTCTGGCGCTGACCACCTGAAAGGCGCGCACCCCGCTCGCCCGCAGGACTGTCGAGGCCGTCCGGCATGGTCGTCACAGCTTTGAGGAGTCCAGCCGCCCGGAGGGCAGCCTCAATTTGCTGATCTGAAACCTCTTGCTCGCCGAGTGTGATGTTATTGCGTATCGAGTCATTCAGCACCAGGTGCTCCTGTGGCACAAAGCCGATATGCGAACGCCAACGGGCCAGATCTATGTCTTCAAGCGCCACGCCATCAAGTTCCACGCGCCCTGAATCAGGTCTCAGGAGGCCAGTGATGCAATTGACAATGCTGCTTTTCCCAGAGCCCGAAGGCCCCGTCAGGGTTGTGATGGAACCCACCGGGATTTCCATGCTTGCCCCATCCAGGACGCAATGCTCACCGAAGACTAGGCGCACCGAGTCGAGTCGTACCACCCGCGCGAGGTTCGGCTGCTTGGTTCCGCCCCAAGTTTCACATTCCTCGCGCGCCGTCTTGATGCTCGCCTTTAATGACCAATAGGCGCTGTCACAAGCCATCATTTTCTGGTACTGCTTCTGCGCCTTTCCGAGGCTCACCATGACTCTGAGCAACATGATGGTGAGCGTAGTCACCGCTGCGGTGGACATCCCGAAGAAGCTGAACGCAACAAACAGTCCAAGCGCGATCACCAGGACATACAGGGGTTCTTGCGCGGCCGTGAGCGCCGCACTGCTCCACACCTCTCGTCGCAACGCGCGATTAAGCCCTTCGGTTGACGCGATCAGCACCGAACTTGCCAAGGGTTCACGAGAGGAAACCTTGAAGAGCTTGACCGCCTGTAGGGTATCCGTAAGGCGCGAGATCAGCGTGCTGTAGAGCTTGGTTTGGCTCTTGCCAGCACGGCGCGCCATGCGCACCAGTCCGTGCATGGCGGCGGCGATGAACAGGCTGCCCACTATCGCATAGAGAGTCGCCGTCCAAGAAACCATGATCGCGGCGCCTATATACACAACAGCCATCATAAGTAATGAGAGTGTGGTCATGCCGTATATGTAGCCGGTCGCGGCGCGCATGGCTTCTGTCGCCATGGAATTGGCAAGGCTGCCAATCGGCTGACTGACGAAGTAACGCCACCGAGAGGCAAGCACAGCCTGCAATAGCTCTAGGCGCAGGTCGGTGGTCAGCCGGGCCGCCACATAGCCTATGCGCTTGTTGGCCACGAGCACAAGCAGGCTCTTGAGAATAACTCCAATGACAATCAGCACCAACATGGTCTGAAGATTCGCGTTTAATCCCAGCCATTCGATGGTGTCTGTCAGAGTTCGTGCGAATTCGTCGCCGGCAGCTCCCATGCCCTCCAGATGAGCGCCATCTTCCGAGCCCGCGAGATTGAGAATCGGCAATACGAACGCAGCGCTCAACCCTTCGGCAAGGCTTGCGAGCAGGAGCGCAGGCAGGAGCACCAGCGTCTGGGCCGGATAGGCGCGCATGAAAGCGATCAAGAGACGCATCCCTACACCCGACACCCAAAGTAACGAATACTGAGGCCAGCGGCACATCCAATGAGCACCACCGGAAGAGCGGCGGAAAGCAGTGCTGGCGCCGATATCAATAGGGAGACCGAAGCAGTGAAGTTGCCAAGCAACCAAATGCCAATGCCTGCGCCAGAGCCGATTGCCAAGCGCCATCCAAATGCGCCTGATCGGAGGTCGCCAAAAACGAGGGGCACCGTGAGCAATCCCATTGCCAGCACCGCAAGCGGCGCAATCAACCTCTGCCAGAACATGAGCTGGGCATCATCCGCAGGCAGGTTATCAGCTCTCAAGGCAGCCACGCGCGCATTCAACTGCGAAAGACTCAGGGAAGACAAGGGCAAGGGTTGAATACGACCGGGCGCATCGGCACGCACAAAATCTGAAGCAGCTCCAGACCCGGATGAATCAAGTGTGGGAGGTGTCCAATCTTGCATGGCGCTTCGACTCACCGCTTCGTTCTCTGCACCGAACTCACGGGTCTCCACCTCGCTGAGCGCCCAGCGGCCTGATTCCATGATCTCTGCGCTTATCGCGAGGTGGTATCGCTTCAATGGCCCCGATGGATCAAATTCCAAGATGAGTATGGATTCAGGGTCCTTGCCGGCACCAAGTCGGTCCGCCTTCAGATACCAATAATCTCCGCGTACCCAAAAACCGCCCCCGCGCAGAAGTTCGGCGCGCCCAGACTTGAGCAGCATGCGCTGCAGTTCCGCCTCCTTGTGCAAGGGAGGCGCCACCCATTGGCCGAGAATAAGCGCCAACACACCGAGCAGGCCGGCCGTGAGCGCGGAGGCTCGCACACCATGCATGATAGAAAGACCCGCGGCGCTCATCACCAGCATTTCTTGGCGACGCGAAAGGTTGGAGAGCGCCAGCAAACCACCCAGAAAGGCAACAAAGGGCAGCAGTTCCAACAGGGTGTTGATACTCGTCATACCCACATACCAGGCAGCGTGGTGGAGTTGGTAGCTTCCCTCCCCAAGGTTGTCAATTTCCTGAACAAGCCCGAATATGGAGAACAGCGCCATCAGGGCAAGCGCGGCGATCAGATAGCCCTTGCCGAGCTCAATAAGAAGATATCGTGTCAGCAAGCGCATCATCCGATTGCGGGCCTTCGAAACAGCAACACAAGTGCCAACAAGAGAACACCATGCACCCACCATAGCCCGGGCAACGCACCAACAACGCCACTCTCCACCCAGCCTCGAGCGATGATCGCGAGATTAAAGACCACGGCGTAGGCGAGTATCGCGATGACCATCTGACGGAACCGGCTCTGCCGGGGAGCGCTTCTGGCAAGCGGCACCGCAAGCAGGCCAAGTAGAAAGGACAGAATTGGCAGGGAAAAGCGCCACTGCAACTCGGCGGTCTCCTTGGGATCATTGGAAGCAAACAAGACATCCGTGGGCTTTGCACGCCGGTTGCGCACACCTGACGGCTCTTGCGGTGAATCAAGCCGGAACTCCAAGCGCTCATAAGTGTACTCGTGGTCCGAACCCTCACCCAGTCTGTAGGCGTAACCATCAGCCAATTCAATGCGCTGCACCTCCCCATCGGGCGTGTCGCCACTCGGCACTCTCGTCAAGCGTCCCTCTTTCGCACGAATGACACGAGAGCCGTCACTCGCTTCCCCTTGGACGAATACATCGAGCATGACTTGGCCGTCAACCCCACCCACGCTCAAGGTCAATTCGGAGTCCCCCAATGGATAAAAGCGGCCAGGCACCAAGTTTTCAGGCTCAAATCTCTGCGCTGATTCAGCTTCCAACGCATAGCTCATTTCGTAGGCGATTGGCCGCACCGTCAGGGATAAGACCCCAACGAGGATGGCCACCGGAATCAGCAATCGGCAGAGGGTTGCAGCAGTGCGCACCTCACTCCATCCAGTGGCATGAAAGACCACCAATTCTGAATTCCGGTACATACGACCCAATCCATCCACCACCCCAAAGTACAGCGCACTCGGAATCAACACTTCACAGGCGATGAGCGTCTGCACCATGAGAAGTCGAGGCAGCGATGAAGCCGACAAGAGTCTGCCGACCGCATCATTCAAGAGGTCAGCGGCCGCGAAGAAAACAAACAGGGGAACCAATAGCGCCAGTGCAATCACTATCGGTCTCAAGACGGATTGATGCAGGTAGCGGTCGGCGATCACCGGCCTCGCCAGAATCAAGTTGACCCTTATCTTATCAGGCCAAGAAGTGCGTTCTCCTCTGAACTTGGTCCGAGATAGCGACCTGCCGTTCAATTCACAATGAAAGCGCTCAGTTTGACGAGCCCTGAGCCGCAAGCACCGACTCGACTTCCCGCGCCAAGTTGTACACGCTAGCGAAATCGTACTGGCGACCTAGCTTCTCGTTCCTATAGTGTAAAGGGGGGCGAGTAGTTACGATCCCGCAATAGCGAAACCTTCGCGCCCCTGGTTTGGTAGAGCTCCCGAAGCGACCGAGAAAGCTGGTCTCTGTACTTCTTGTAGCAGCGCTGGAGATAGTCGACCTGAAATGCCGCCTCTATGGATGCCAGCACCACCAACGACGACGCGGCGCCCGCTTCGTCTAATCTTTCATCCCGCTCCGCGAGGACTTCGTCCGGTGTGTAGAAGGTGAATTGCCAAAATCGACGCCACTGCCTTGAAAAGTCCCAATACTCGAGGCTCACCGTGATTATCATATTGTTTACGCCTTGGCACCCTTCGCAATTGAACATCGGGAATCCACCAAAACCCAGATCCTCCCCGTCGACTTGGTCTCTCGTCGGACACAAGGCCGGCGACAACGCGCAGATGCGCGCATTGGCGCAATCTCTTGGTGTGAATGCTCTAGAAATTCCCATGCGGTACTCGACATGGGAACTGCCCATAACGCTGAGCTCGCTACCGAGTCTTCTCGGGCTGTCGACGGCTACACGTCGCCATATGGCGCCTCCCTGGCCCGACGTGGTGCTCACGGCGGGACGACGCAATGAGGCCGCCGCCCTCTGGATTGCCAAGGCATCACAAGGGCTTACCAAGATTGTGCACCTTGGAAGGCCCTGGCATCACCCGCGCCACTTTGACCTTGTTCTCACAACACGTCAGTACCTGGTCCCAGCGGCAGAAAACGTCGTTACGCTCGATCTCCCGCTCAGCGCAGCCGCTCACGAATCAAAAGGCTCGTCGCGGTTCGATCATCTCCCCAGACCCCAGCTCGCATTGCTCATAGGCGGGCATAGTGGCGCTCTGAGCTTGCATGACACGCTCGCAAAGAAACTCATCAGGCAGGCCAGCAAGCTGGCACGTTCGCTTTCGGGGAGTCTGCTCGTTTCGACCAGCGCTCGAACGCCCACATCGACAAGGCGCCTTTTGGACGATCTCGAAGTGCCCAATCATCTCTGGAGATGGGGAGAGCCAGAGAACCCCTACCAGGATTATCTCGCAAGCGCGGATGCGTTTCTAGTCACCAGCGATAGTGCCTCAATGTTCGCCGATGCGCTTTCAACCTCAAAGCCGGTGCTGATCTTTGACCTAGCCGACCCCGCCTGGTGGCGCCACTTGGAGAGCTTTCGCCTGAGTGCCCTGCTGCATCGACTCGCCATGCGCGTTGCGCCTCGTCGAATGCGGCGCGACCTTGGGCGCATCCACAATCGAATGGTCGCGGCGAAGCATGCCGAGTGGCTCAGCGAAGATATCATCGAGTTTCCCAACACGACACCCTTCGATAACCGCGAACTTGAGAAAGCGAGGCTCGCCGTCCAAAGGCTGCTGGACTTCAAGCCCCGACCTAGCCGAGAATAAAATTCAGCACACCAAGTTGGTTCTAACAATAGAGTTTTCGCAACAATGAGACCCCTGATTGCTACAATTTCACCCTTTGAATTCGAGCCAAGCCTATGAAACCGCCTGTCGTTGTCTCAGTCACCGGTGCTGCCGGCCAAATCGGCTATGCACTGGTGTTTCGCATTGCATCTGGACAGCTCTTGGGGCCTGATCAACCAGTGATCTTGAAACTGCTGGAGATCACACCAGCGCTCGACGCCTTGGATGGCGTGATGATGGAACTTCACGACTGCGCCTTTGATCTATTGAGAGATGTGCAGGCAACCGACGATCCGGAAGTCGCTTTTGGAGACTCCCACGCCGCCTTGTTGGTGGGATCTCGACCTCGTGGGCCCGGTATGGAGCGCAAAGATCTCTTGGAAGCCAATGCGGCTATTTTTTCGGTGCAGGGGCGCGCGTTGGACCAAGCCGCGTTGAGGAATGTTCGTGTACTGGTGGTTGGCAATCCAGCGAACACCAATTGCCTGATCGCACAGCAGAACGCGAAAAGTCTCGATCCTCGCCAATTCAGCGCCATGACACGACTTGACCACAATCGGGCGAAGGCTCAGCTCGCTCAAAAGACCGATTCTTGCGTGGGGCGCATCGAACGCCTGTGCATCTGGGGCAATCACTCCTCGACTCAATATCCAGACATCACCAATGCGTTTGTCGATGGCAATCCAGCAACCGGGTTGGTCGACGAAAATTGGATTGCTGAAACATTTATCCCCTCGGTACAGCAGCGGGGTGCCGCCATCATCAATGCTCGCGGCGCTTCTTCCGCGGCATCGGCTGCCAATGCGGCCCTAGAACATATGCGTGATTGGCTGCTCGGCAGCCGGGGAGAAGACGTGATCAGCATGGCGGTGCCAGCCGATGGCAGTCACGACATCGAAGAAGGCCTGATCTATTCCTTTCCCTGCCGCACCGAGGCGGGCGAATGGCACATTGAGCAGTCGTGGGACATTGGCAGTACAAGCCGTAGTCGCATGCTCGCGACCCAGGCGGAACTCATTGAGGAACGCGATGCCATACGACACCTTTTGCCGTAGGTGATACTGGCGGAAGCGTGTACCAAAGGAGGCGCACAGGCCCACCCGACACCCAGTAGTGACCAC
>CAZNYE010000042.1:0-4173 GCA_964577185.1 uncultured Pseudomonadales bacterium
GCGGTAGACCTGCTGTTTCATGACCGTGATCGAGGTGGGAGAGCAACTGGCAGCAAGTTGACGAACATAGTTGCCGGCTTCTTCCGCCGACTCCCCCGCCCGGCTCAAGTATTCCGCGAGACCCATCTCGTGGGCGTCTTCACCGTTGATTTTTCGTCCGGACCAGAGGAGGTCGAGTGCCTTGCCAGCACCGATGAGTCGCGGCAGCATCCAACTAGAACCATGCTCGGCGATGAGCCCTCGCTGTGCGAACGCGGTGGTAATCTTCGCTTGCGGCTCGACAAACCTGATGTCGGATAGAAGCGCAAGGCAGAAGCCGAGACCCGCGCAAGCGCCGTTGACCGCGGCGATGACCGGTTTGCGTACAGTGAGCAGATAGAGAAGGCTCTGATCATAGCCATCACCGATGGAGGGGTCCCCTGGGCTCGCATCGAACACGGAGAGGTCTTCCGCTTCGCCTTGATCACCGCTCGAGGCCCTGTCAAGCGCGTTCATATCCATGCCCGCAGAAAAGCCGCGTCCCGCGCCGGTGAGCACTATGCCCGCTACAGATTCGTCACGTTCCGCCCGGTCAACCGCGTGGCAAATCTCGGCGAGCATACGTCGGGTAAAGGCATTGAGTTGGTCTGGGCGATCCATGGTGATGGTCGCTACTGGCGCGTCCACTTCGTAGATGATTTCTTGATAACTGGTCTCGTCGGACATGATTGATGCTGCTTTTGCTCAGTGTGAAAAATGCACAGACTACGCATTTTTTGCCTGAGGCACCATCTCTCCAATTGAAGAGCTGAGCGAAGGGAGCTTGATCAGAGTACCCTTGAGAAACCTCAGCCCTGTTGGGCACCTCAAACAAGCTAGGAGGCAGCAATGGGCGCGCCCACTTCGCCTCGCCATTCGCTGACGGCGGGCGCGGCTCGCGGCGAAGCTGGCCGGGGGGCTCAGCGGAGAGCTCGAATTCGCGGTGCGGCTACAATGCCAATCTTGTTTGCCATGCACACTGGAACGTAGGTTCGTGGTCCTTACTGAAGAAGAACGCATGCTGCGGGAGTCGGCGAGAGAGTTTTGCACCAAGGTCTCTCCCGTTTCCGCTTTCCGTACCTTGCGTGATGGCGGGTCAAATGACGGCTATGACCCTGAGGTGTGGCGTCAAATGTCTGAACTTGGTTGGATGGGCATCCCTTGGAGCGAGTCCCTGGGCGGGTCTGGGTTTGGCTTCCGCGGCTTGGGACTCATCAGTGAGGAAACCGGGCGCACTCTGCTCGCAAGTCCGTTGCATTCAACCGTGTGGACCTGCGCTTCAATTCTCGACATAGGCGCGAGCGAGGCGATCAAACAGCGAATCATGCCGCGGGTCTCGGCCGGGGATTGCCTGCTGGCACTCGCCCTTGAGGAGTCTCCTCACCATGCGCCCCGGGGAGCGGTGCTGCGCGTGGAAGAATCTGATTCGGCGCTAATAGTCACAGGAAGCAAACGCTTCGTCGCCGATGCGGGTGTTGCAGACCTTTTGCTGCTTGTCGGGCGATCATCGGGCGATTCAGGAGATGCGCAAGGCCTGACCCTCCTGTTGGTGCCGAGCGATACAGATGGGGTAAGGATTAAGCCTCTATCCATGGTGGACGGCCGACACATGGCGGATGTCGAATTTGATGGCGTCCACATTTCCGATCCATCGCAGGCATTGATTGGGGAAATCGGCAAGGGCGGCGAGATTCTCGATCAAGCGCTTGATATCGCGCGCATTGGGCTCGCCGCGGAAATGCTTGGTATGTGTCAGGAGCTCTTTGATCGCACCATAGACTACCTGAAGGAGCGCAAGCAATTTGGTGTGCCCATAGGTTCATTCCAGGCGCTCAAACACCGGGCGGCGGACATGCTGTGCGAAATTGAGCTTTCGCGCAGCACGGTATTCGAAGCACTGACCGCACTTGACGATGAATCATCACAAGGCAAGGTGCCAATGCTGGCAAGTCTGGCGAAGTGCAAGACGGGTGAGACATTGAAGCTGGTATCTCGTGAGGCGCTGCAGATGCACGGCGGCATCGGGATGACCGATGAGTTTGATATTGGACTTTTTCTCAAGCGCGCCGCAGTCTGCGAACAACAGTTTGGAAACTCGTCCTTTCACGCGATGCGCTACGCCGAGCTTGATGGATTCTAGCTATCCATCGAGTCCCTTCTGAATATCTAAACGCGTCGCGCCACGAGCAGCATAATTGGAAGCGCAGCTACTGCCGAGCCAGAAAACCACCGGTGTCAGAGTCCGATTGAGAATATAGTTGTTGAATGTCATAATAATCAGCAACTCGGCCGCTGATTGTCACCAATGACTCATCCTGACATTCCACGCCACCTCAATATCTCCGAAGTGCTGGCAAGCAAGTCATGCTTCCTGTTTGGCCCCCGCCAAACTGGTAAGTCGACGCTGATCCGACAGCAGCTGGCTGGTTGCCCGGTTTACGACTTGCTTGATCAGACGCTGTTTCTACGCCTGACCCGCAATCCGGCGCTGATTCGCGAGGCGCTGACCCGCGAAACCTCGCTTGTTGTGATCGATGAGATTCAGAAGCTCCCGGAACTTTTGAACGAAGTGCATCTGATGATCGAGCAGCATGACGTGCGATTTCTGCTTACCGGCTCCAGCGCACGCAGCCTGCGCCGCAAGGGCGTGAACCTGCTCGGCGGTAGGGCTAGGTCGCGAGCGTTGCACCCTTTCACCCGACAAGAGTTGGGGACACGCTTCGACCTTCCCCGCGCTTTGGAGCACGGCTTGCTGCCGCCCGTCTACTTTTCGGACGCGCCCGAAGAAGACTTGGCAGCCTACGCCGGCGACTATCTCAAGGAGGAGGTTGCTGCCGAGGCGGTGGTCCGCAATGTCGGCGCCTTCAGCCGCTTCTTGACGGCTGCGGCTCTTGCGCACGGTCAGATGACCAACTTCGCCAGCTTTGCCAACGATGCCCAAGTACCTGCCTCGACCGCCAGAGCTTACTACGACATTCTCAAGGATACCTTCATCGCCCGCGAGGTGCCCGCGGTCACGGAAACCCGCAAGCGCAAGGCGGTGTCCACCTCAAAGTACTATCTGTTTGATGTCGGCTTGGCACGGCACCTCCAAGGCCGCCGAGGGTTGGCGCCGGGAACGTCCGAATACGGAGAAGCTTTTGAGAGCTTCATTCACCAAGAAATTGCCGCTTACTGTAGCTACCAGCTACTTGACCCACCGGGATATTGGCGCTCGAAGTCTGGATTCGAAGTAGATTTCGTATTCGGGGGCATTGCCGTGGAGGTGAAGGCCAAGACAAATGTCAGCGCCCGGGAATTGCGCGGCCTAACAGCGCTGAGAGAGGAAGGCATCACCAATCGCCACCTACTTGTGTGCATGGAGCCCTTGCGTCGACTGGTGGATGGTATTGAAGTGACGCCTTGGGAGGTGTTTCTGGATGCCATGTGGGAAGGTCGGCTGGCGAACGATTGAGGTTGTGTGAGGGTACTAGCACCGGTATCCAACTGCGAGGCTCTGGATGACGGTTACTCTTTCATGGCCCGCCCGCCTTTGTTTGACTGGAATTCTGTCATACCAAACCCTCTGGATTTTGATGGTGCAAACATCTCCCAACGCTTGGTAATTTGCTGATGGCTATCTGGTCATTGTGTGCATGTGGTTGAGCATGCTCAATTCGTGCAAGGAGATAACTAAATGTATGATCAAGCCCCCCCCCCCCCGTCTAAGGCCGCGTGTACGGCGGCACTGGTCTTTTGTTTCCTGACGGCATCGACGTTCGCCCAAGAGACTGAGCAAGAGCCAGAGGCAGAAGACGATTCCATCGTCGAGACCATGGTCGTCACCGGCTCGCGTTTGGGTATAGGCGACCGCACCGCGAACATCGTCAGCATCGATGCCCAGGAAATCGAGCGCAGAGGCGTTTCCACAGTTGAGGAACTCATCCGCACTATTCCGTTCGCATTCAGTTCTCTCAATTCTCAGTCCAATATGATCTTCGGAGGTGAAGCGGATGTCGATAAGAACCTCGGTGCCTTGGGGCTCGGAACCTCCACGATCAATCTTCGAGGACTCGGCTCCGCGAATACTGTTGTGCTCCTGAACGGGCGGCGAATCGCCGGCGCGGCTGGTGACGAGGACGGTTTCGTGAATATCTCTCACATCCCATTGGCGGC
>CAZNYE010000043.1:0-2962 GCA_964577185.1 uncultured Pseudomonadales bacterium
CGCACTTGTCTGGTTTAGCGGCCAGGAGTGCTCCGAGCGTATCGACATCAGTCGAGTAAACGCTGTCAACCCTGAGGTACTTCAGGGCGATCGCGAATTCCTTGTTCGTGATGCCTCCGTAAGGCCAGGTGTCAGTGGCAAAGCTGAAGGCGTCAACAATATCGGACTCGGGGATGGATGGCGCCGCCCAGTAAAGGGACGACAATGCACAGTCGTGCCGACCAGCACCTATCTGCGCGGGACTTGCCGTATGCCGATCGCGCACCACGACTGAGAGCCTGTCGGCGGTGCGTTGGAGCCAAAATCGGCAGGCTCGCCACCATAATATTGGAGCAGAAGTTCGAGCGGTTCGGGTAACCATAACCATCACCGGTGACTATTCGTTTTGACCGGTGCGAAGTTCGCGTCGTACTTCTTCCGGTAGTATTTGAACTGGCTCTCGCTTCTTTGCAGATGGCTGAGCAGCATGGTAAACGCCACCGATGTCGCCTCTAGGACGATTGAGGCGAACGAGGCGTTTTCTGGGCCATAGCCCTCCGCGTCCGCCTGATCCTCTGGCGTCTTGGGCGACCACGCGCACTCGTATTCGTACACTCCGGCCTCTCGGTCCACGTACACGCCACAGGAGAGCAGCATCCCCCCGTCCTTCTCCCGGCAGAGCTTCTCGATCGCCAGTCTCGATGTGTTTGTGTCCGTTGCTATGAACACGACATCCGCGTCGTGGACCGCGTCTCTGACCCGCTGGCCAACGAGATTGTCGTCAAGTATCTGATCCGGCCGCCTAAAGCTGTCGTACAGGCTGCACACATCGAGATCATTTCCGCCAACGGCTCTCAGGTGTCTCTCTAGCACTTCCACCTTCGGCTTCCCCACGTCCTTCGCCATGAAACAGAGTACGCGGTTGAGACCTGACTCCTTGACAGTGCCACCATCGACAAGTGTGAGGTGTCCCGCGCCCGTTCTCACCAGCATGTCAGCGAAGTTCGCTCCCGTTCCACCACATCCGACTATGCAAAACCGCAGCGACCTCAGCCGCTCCATCAGTTCGCTCCCAAGGGCGGCGGTTGTCCGTTCGTTCGAGCTCATGGGGTCTCCTCCCACACAACATGGCGATACAACCTTCGACATGCCTTCCTCAAGGCGTCGATGTCCTCGAAGATCGACGCTGGAAGACTCCGAATTGAATAGGGTTTGAAATGACGCCCCTCCCAGGTGAACTCCTTGTAATCCTCATAGGGATTGGGGGCGTCGTCCCCGATCTTCCGCACCTTCGATGCGGTCATCCAGCACTTGGCTCCGCGTCCGTAGTCGAATGCAATCGACAGCGGTCGCTCGCCCACGCTTGGGCTGTAGTCAAGGACCAGCAATACGGGACTCTCCAGCACCTTCACCTGCGTCAGTACCCAGTTACAGACCTGGTTTAACTTCTCCGTCATCGCCGCCGATAGCTGTGGTCCACTACCCGGCAACCCCTGGATCTCCGTCTCATCGGTGACCTTCTCCTCATAGGCCGGATCGGCCTCAGGCGGATTCCACTTAATCTCCGCTTGCGCCAGACAGGTCTTTACTACCTCGACTGCTTCCTCGGCGATTTTCGGCGGTCCGGCCGCGTCCTCCGGTTTGAGCAGTAGGTCGAACGACGTCGCGGCCACGCGTGTGAAACGTACGACCCAGCCCTGGTCTGTCTTCTCGATCATCCACGCTGGCCCGTCCGACTCCTCGGCCTTCTCCTCCACTACCACCGGAGCCCCAGGCCCCTCGTGCTTGAGTACCTTTGCAACGGAAATTACCTCGCCCTTCCCGACACCCTTCTCACTGCGCAGGATCGGCACATTATCCTTGTTGAACAGCACGAGACCCCAACATTTCTCGCCCGTACTCGCCACCTTCGCTATAGTCAAAGTTGCCATAGACTACCTCCTTCTTGTTGCGGATCAGGTTTATTTACGCTTATCGGCCGATCTGCTTAATAGCGTAGCAAACAAACGGCAAGAATTGCAAGCCCCCTCAGAAAAATATCAGATTAGCTGTCGAATAAAGACGAGCCCGCGTCCGCTTCGCTGAAGAAGCCGAGCTTGAACAACCGGACTCTCGCTGCGTCGGCGGAAACTTGGAACGCGACCTGAATCTCTGCGACCAGCGCTCTTCCGTGTTTGCTGGCGTGGCTTATGGCGCCAAATAGTCCGTGAGATTTCCGATACGCCCCTACCAGGCGACGGACATGGGAGACTGGCATCAGCAAGGCTCCGCAAACATAGCCCGCTTGCCACTCCATCCAGTCAGGCTGGCCGGCATCAAGAATCGTATCCCTTTTGCAGATTTGTCCATCCGCGTTGGAACTTTGCGCGAACAGGCTACCCTGGGAGGACTCGACTTCCCACAAATAGGCATGAAAATGGACATGTCCGTATTCATGGGTCAAGGTAGTTCTCAGACGATTCTCACGGTGGTCATCACTGGTCAGAAACGCCGATATCTTGACCAGTGGCCTCTGTCCGGGCCGAAATTCTGTTACTCCTTCAACGTCGGGACCGAACGCGGTTAGATCAGCGTAGAGATCAAGGTCGTCGCTGTCGCGTTCAATGAGGCGGGTCAGGTCGTCCGTTGAGACAGGGAATTTTGCCTCTCCGTGGTGTTTTTTCAGAAAACTGTGAATGATGTTCTCACATTCCCTGTCGAGTTCTTCGGGCTCGAAGTGAGGGCGTTGTGAAAAGCGTCCGGTCCGATCCGGAACATATCTGACCATTATTTATTCCCTCTGTCTCCGGGTAGATGGCGACGAAACGCAACTATTCGCTTCTGAACTTCCTTCTCAGAGAATTGCTGACGGCGAATGTCCTCGGGAAAGCGGCCTGCTAGGTAGTAAAGCCAGTCGCGGTCTATCTCCAGGACATCCGCAAACTGCCGGACCATATGGTCTGATGATGGATTGCGGCGGTTATGCTCAATGTCATTCAGATAC
>CAZNYE010000044.1:0-5840 GCA_964577185.1 uncultured Pseudomonadales bacterium
AAGGCGAGCGATTCTCCTTATGGCTGCGAACTCCTCGCGCCCAGTCGTCCAAGAGTCGACTCAGCATGGATTTAGCCGAGTCAGTCGGGTGGCCAGCACTTCACACAGGAGTTCACAGCCATAAGGAGAATCACTGTTTGAAGCCATTTTCAGTTGACACCCCTATCCGTCACACAAGACAATTTCCCTTTCGCGCGCCATCGCGTGGCAAATTCTCTCTCTAGGGGTGTCGCCAAGTGGTAAGGCCCCGGGTTTTGATCCCGGTATTCGCAGGTTCGAATCCTGCCACCCCTGCCAAGAGAAGCACGCAAGGCAAACGAAAGACGAACGCGAACAAGTCGCGAACAAGTAAAATATGACGTAACTACTCGCCGCCCTTGACTCTATAGAAACTAGCTGCAACGCAACCAAAGGCCGCCACAAACAGACACTGCAACAGACACTGCAACAGACACTGCAATAAACAAATAAACAATCACCCCGCAAAAGACATGACAACACCCACGCTCTTCGCCGGCAACTCGAATGCGGAGTTGGCCGAGAATATCGCCTATCAACTCGGCACAACGCTCGGAGAAGCCGCGGTGGATCGTTTCGCAGATAGCGAGATCAATGTCGAGGTGCGCGAGAACGTGCGAGGCAAGGATGTGTTTCTTCTGCAATCGACCTGCCGTCCAGCGAACGACCATCTCATGGAGTTGCTTATCCTTGCGGATGCGGTGCGTCGATCATCGGCACACCGAATCACGGCCGTCTTGCCCTACTTTGGTTACGCGCGCCAAGACCGGCGCCCTCGTTCCGCTCGCGTCTCGATCAGCGCCAAGGTGGTCGCCGATATGGTCGCGGCGGCGGGCATCAATCGAGTTTTGACCGTGGACCTGCACGCCGATCAGATCCAAGGTTTCTTCAACATTCCGGTCGACAACGTCTACGGCTCGCCGGTGCTCATCGACCATGCCTTGTCGAAGAAATACGAGAATCCGCTTGTGGTGTCTCCGGATGTTGGCGGCGTGGTTCGGGCGCGTGCCATCGCCAAGCAGATGCATGATGTGGGGCTGGCGATTATCGACAAGCGCCGGTCTGGACCAAACGAGGCGGAGGTCGTGAACATCATCGGTGATGTGGAAGACCGCACCTGCATTCTCGTCGACGATATCGTGGATACCGCAGGCACGTTGTGCAATTCCGGCGACGAACTCAAGAATCGTGGGGCGCGCAAGGTGGTCGCTTACATCACCCATCCGGTTTTGTCCGGAGATGCCCTTTCGACAATTGCTTCATCCGGCGTGGATGAGCTATTCGTCACGGACACAATCCCTTTGAGCGATGAAGCCAAGAAGCACTCCAAAATCAAGCAACTCTCTCTTGCACCGCTGCTCGCGGAGGCCATCCGACGAGTGAGCAATGAAGAGTCCATTAGCGTGATGTTCCGCTAGTCAAAACAACCGCAAAGCAACACCATCACGCGCGTAGCCAAGGAAACATCTGCCATGACAGAGCAAATCACTTTAGAAGTTACACCTAGAACCGAGCGAGGAACCACTGAGAGTCGACGGCTGAGACGACTCAAGGGCATGATTCCCGGTGTGCTCTACGGAGAAAAGGGTGACACCGAATCCGTCATGATTTCAGATATCGAACTCAACAAGGCATTGCAGGAAGAGTCTGTGTTTTCGCAGGTACTGAATATCCGGCTGGGAACAGAAGAAATCCCAGCCGTAGTGCGAGAATTGCAGCGTCATCCAGCAAACAATCGCGTGTTGCACTTCGACCTGCTACGCATCAGCGAAGATCATGAAATTCATGTGTCTGTTCCCATACATTTCACCAATGAGGACACCTGTGTCGGGGTCAAGCTCGGCGGCGGCAACATCGCCCGTGCGCTCACCGAACTTCAGATTCGCTGCCTGCCTAGGAATCTCCCCGAGTACATTGAGGTGGACATGGCAGAAGTGCGGTCAGGGCAGACCATTCACCTGTCCGACCTGATTCTTCCCAAGGGCGTGATGTTGGCGCAAGCCCACATAGAGGATCACGAATATGACAGCCCTGTGGTCAGTGTGACGACACGCCGCGGCGGAAAGGTAGACTCCGAGTCGGCAAGCGAAGAAGCCGAAACAGAAGGGGGTGCCGAGGCACTGGAAGCTGCCGAAAAAAATTAAAAATAGGGTGTCTTTCTTGTAGCGTACATCCTCAATGGTCGCGACTCGCCGATGCCCATTCAGTTGATCGTTGGACTGGGCAATCCCGGTGATAACTACGAGGGAACGCGGCACAATTTGGGTGCTGACTGCCTGCGTCAATTGCTTCAACAGCATGGACTCAAAACCAGCTACGCGGTGCGCTACAAATCAGAATTCCTGCGGGCTTCCATTTTTGGCACAAGGCTGCGCTGCCTCATTCCACGTAGCTTCATGAATCTCTCCGGGCAGCCAGTTGGCCGCATCTGTCGATTCTTTCGCATTCCCACGGGCGATGTGTTGGTACTCCACGACGACACCGCCTTCCCGCCGGGCGTCGCACGGCTGAAGCAGGGTGGAGGCGCCGGAGGGCACAACGGCGTGGCAGATGTCATTCGCGCCATTGGGCCGGAATTCAAGCGCCTTCGGCTCGGCGTGGGCACACCTCCCAAGGGCGCCCCGCCCGTGCCCTGGCTTGTCAGCCGGCGTCCAACAGGAGAGGAAAGGAACTTGATGCGGCAGGCCTGCGATATTGGTGACGAGGTTTGGAGACCGCTCCTGCTCGGTGATATTGAAGCGGCGATGAACCGGCTGCACGCGCCGTCCACACCCGGCTAGAAGACATCGCATGGGATTTCAATGCGGCATTGTCGGCTTGCCCAATGTGGGGAAATCGACGCTCTTCAACGCTCTGACGAGCGAATCCATCGATGCCGCCAATTACCCTTTCTGCACCATCGAACCCAACAAAGGCATGGTGCCAGTCCCAGACAAGCGTTTGCAGGCACTCGCCGACCTCTTCTCCCCAGAAGAGATCATTCCCGCTGCCATGACCTTCGTGGACATCGCCGGGTTGGTGCAAGGCGCCGCAGAGGGCGAGGGACTGGGCAATCAGTTTCTCGCCCATATTCGCGAAACCCAGGCCATCATTCAGGTGGTGCGCTGCTTCATCAATGAAGAGGTCACACATGTTTCGGGAGAGGTCTCTCCGCAAGCGGACATGGAGATCATAGAAACGGAACTGGCACTTGCTGATCTTGAAACGGTCGAGCGCGGCATGGGCAAGGTACGGCGACGGGCGGGTGCGGGGGACAAGGATGCAAGACTTGAGCTACAGACCCTGCAGAAACTGCATGATGCGTTGGGGTCAGGCATTGCCGTGCGAGATCTGGATCTTTCGGAAATTGAAAGGCACCTCGCCGCGCCCTATTTTCTGCTTACCGCCAAACCCATGCTTGTAGTGGCCAATTGCCCCGACTCAGTGGAAGAACGCAACCCGCTCCTAGAGGAAGCAAGGAACGCTGCCGGCAAGCTGCGGGTGGTACCCCTGTGCAATGCCCTCGAAGCGGAAATCGCGCAACTCGAACCAGAGGAGCGGGATGAGTTCGCGTGCGAACTTGGAATCGAGGAACCTGGACTTTCCAAGGTCATTCGCGCAGGCTATCAACTGCTCGGACTCCACAGTTTCTTCACCAGAACGTCGAGAGAAGTGCGCGCCTGGACCATTCCTGTCGGAACTCGGGCACAGCAAGCGGCCGGCGTGATTCACACGGACTTTGAACGCGGTTTTATTCGCGCCGAGGTAGTGTCTTTCGACGACCTCATCGCCTGCGGCGGGGAGTCGCAGGCGCGCGAGCAGGGCAAGTATCGCACCGAAGGGAAGGACTATGTGGTCCGGGACGGAGACGTCGTATTCTTTAGATTTAACGTGTAGCAAGGCGTCGCCCCGAAATGACAGAATGTGCCAAACGTCTGGAAGCGGTCACGCGGCACCACATCCTCAGAGCCGGGTGAATCGGAATCCCGAAAACTACTTCGCAGTTGGTCGAGATGCTTAAGCCGCTAGCCTTTTCTGTATGGATTGCTTTAGGGGTTGATTTTGGACATATAGTAGTCAAACTAGAAATATTGGTGGAGAGAGACATTGAAGACTCTCACCCCTTGTTGGAACTGGTTAGGCAGTACAAGGATACCTCAAGCATTGGCAGAATCCCTGAAGAAAGGGTGCAAACCTATGGGTACAATTTTCTTGTGATTGATGATCGTGGATTCAGATTTGAGAGGGACAGGCAACAGCCAAATGCTTATGTAGCGTTCCGTGACCAAGTGAGCGGATCCGAGGAAGATCGAGAGCGAGCAGGGATTATCAATCGCCTGAAAGAGATTTTTGAAGATCTTAGGCAAGCGTCGACACCTCCCACTATTGTCAACTCTCTATCTATTGGGCTTTAGAGATCCAGTTCCGTACGCCATAGCGGCTTGGCCTTTAGCGTTTTTAGTTCTCGCCGCTATAACAGTCGTGTATCACATTTGGCTTGGAACAAGGCTGGAACACAAGTACTCCCGAGACTTTGAACAAGTATTAAGGGACATAGATAGTGCGATCACGCGAGAACTCGTTAAGGGGCTTTAAACGAAGGCACAGCTCGCCTGTCAAGTCCGCTGAGAGATAGACACTGCTTCGAATTGAGTCGTCCGAAAATCGTATCAGCGGGATCATTCTTATCCCAGCTCGGTGGGCGCTACACAATGAATCGAGCTCCGCAAGCGGGCCTATCTCCCCGCAAGCGGCGGGTGATAGATCACTTGAACGCTGATGCCATCTGGGTCTTCACAATAGAAGCTGCGCGCGCCGTCCCTGTGCGTCTTGGGTGCCTTGGTAATGGCCACGCCATGGTCCTTGAGAAAATCGTGCCAAGCATCCACGTCTCCCGGCGAATTGAGCAGAAAGCCAATATGATCAAGCCGCTGACCCCCAGCGAGCGACTCTCCTGCCGGCGCCCGATGCAGGGCGAGATTGTCATTCCCATTGGTCAAATAGATATTGTCCTCGTCCGGCTGCCATTCAATGCGCATGCCCATCAAATCCACGTAAAAGTCACGGCACGCCTCAAGCCTGTGCACCGACAAAGCGACGTGGCGAAGTCCCCTCGTCGACGCTTGAGGTCTCATGACCGGGCCATCTCCCTGAGCACACCAGAAGGTTCCTCAGATTCCATGAGCGCCTCACCAACTAGAAACGCACATACGCCGACCCGACGCAGAGCACGAATATCTCGCGAAGATTTGATCCCACTCTCGGCAACAACCAGGCGACTGCCCAACACCTTGGGGGCCAGTCGGCGAGTCACGTCAAGGTGGGTTTCAAACCCATGCAAATTTCGATTATTGATACCCACCATGGAGGCATTCATCGATATCGCGGTCGCGAGTTCAGTTTCGTCGTGCACTTCCACCAGCACGTCAAGGCCACACTCGACCGCGAGATCGTGTAATTCGCGAAGCCGTGTCGATTCTAGCGCGGACACGATGAGCAGCAGGCAGTCCGCACCCAACACCCGAGTCTCGTACACCTGCCAAGGATCAAGGATGAATTCCTTGCGCAGGACGGGTAGCCCGGTGGCCGCGCGGGCCACGCCGACGTAGCTATCGTCACCAAGAAAAAAGTGCTGATCGGTCAGCACTGAAAGCGCTGCCGCACCACCGGCTTCATATCGCTCAGCCGTTTGGGCGACATCGAGGTCGGCACAAATCACCCCGCGGCTAGGACTTGCCTTCTTGATCTCCGCAATGATCGCCGACTCTCCGGCATTGATGCGATTCTCCAGTGAAGCGCGGAATCCCCGCACCGGAGGCGCATCCCGAGCCTGTGCGCGAATA
>CAZNYE010000045.1:0-11772 GCA_964577185.1 uncultured Pseudomonadales bacterium
CGAGTCTTGGCTGTCCGAATCTGGCATCGGATGCGTATCGAGCAGACAATTTGCAGGCACTGCTTGAACAGGGAGCACGGGAATATATCAATCATCCCCGCGGCGCGCGGGTGCAAGCTGGCGAGCTGTTCGTCTCAAGCATCTATGAATGGTTTCAGGTGGACTTTGGTGGCAGCATCGAGGGTGTGCTCGCACATCTGCAGAGCTATGCGAATCCACAGCTTGCGGCGTCGCTTGCCGAGTTTGATGACTTTGATCACAACTACGACTGGGCGTTGAACGCGCCCTAGCCATTCGAACAGCGCTGCAAGGAGCGCTCAGCGCTCATTGGTGCGGTGATTCGAGAACGCGCGGTTGCTTGTGTTGGTGCCAACTGGCACCTGCATCTGGCCGGATGCCTCTGTCTGTTCGGCTACGCAGCGCTCTCCTGGTATTCGCAGGGTCACGTCGGCTCGCCTTCACTCGCCGGATTCTTCGTGGCGATGGCGTGGGTGACCGCGCCGCTGCTGACAATCTTCATCTTGTACTGGCGATCTGGACGCGAAGCACCCTTTGCCGCATTGTTCATCTGGGCAGTGCTGTTTCGACTCTGCGGACTGGTGGGAGACCCGCTGTTCGAAGACGACTTCTACCGATACCTCTGGGACGGCTATCGATTCGCGCAGGACGCGACACCCTACGCGAGCGTGCCCGCGGCGTTCTTTTCCGACCCGTCTGTGCCGGAGGTGTTCCAGCGCATTCTCGATCAGATCAATTATCCCGATATTCCGACCATCTATGGCCCGACAACGCAGATCCTGTTTGTCGCGGGATACGCGCTTTTGCCGGGTAGCCTGCTACCCATCAAGGCGCTCCTGATCGCGCTTGATCTGCTGCTTATCTGGCTGCTGCGAAGACATGCGACATCTCGTTATCTTCTGCTCTATGCGTGGTGTCCGCTGCTCATCAAGGAAGTGGCCTTCACGGCGCACCCTGATATGCTCGGCATAGCGCTGTTGATGGGTGCGCTGCTGCTCAATCAACGGGGTTGGCCGCGAATGGCGGCCGCGGGCCTCGCCTTCGCGGTCGGTGCCAAGGTGTTCGCGATTCTGCTCGCGCCGTTTATTCTGTGGAATCGTCACCTCGCTCCGAAGGTCCTGTTTTTTGCTGTCTTGGCGCTCCTCTATCTGCCCTTTGTGATCGAGGGACACACGGATATTCATGCCTTGCTGATCTTCGCCCGCGAATGGGAGTTCAATGCCGCGGTGTATCACCTTGCGCGACTCCTGATGGCACCGGAAACGGCGCGACTCGTGCTCGCCGCGGTGTTTGTTGGCTTTCTAGGACTCTACTGGCATCGTTACATTCGGACTGCGGATGGTTCCATACCGCGTGGAGACTGGATATTTGGAATGTTCTTGCTACTCGCGCCCGCCATAAATCCATGGTACCTGCTTTGGGTGCTGCCTTTCTCGGTCATCTATCCGACGCTCTGGGCGTGGGTGTCGGCCTACGCCGTGCTGTTCTCGTATATCACCTGGATACACCTTGGCAATTTCGAGCTGGACCCGTTTGCCCATCCCTGGTGGGTGAAACCGGTGGAGTTCGGACTTATCGTGTTGGCCGTTGCTGGCGCGCGGGCTGCGAGGAGGTGAAAGACCAATTTCCGATTCTATGGATTGAACACGCCCAGACCAGACCCTGTTCACGCTATGCGGAATCCCTGTCGTGTAATTCCTGATGCCCGCGAGGAGGCCGCGGAGGTGTCGCGGCATCGAGCCAGAGATTGCCCAGGTCGAATGAAACGGCTTCAAATGGCGGTAGCGAGACCAAGGCGTCCCCTTCAAACCTTGACAGTATGGCCCACACTCCGCGTCTCAATGCGTAGCCTTCCAGGCTGCGAGCCAAGGGATCCACCAGCCACAGATAGGGTACGCCTTCGCGCATGTAAAAGTCGCGCTTGGCACCCATATCCAAGGCGCGAGTTGATGGCGACAAGACTTCGCACACCCAGTCCGGCCGGACTGTCCAATAGGCGGCTTCAGGAATCTTCGGTATGAACGCACGCCGCCAGCCCGCGATGTCGGGCACCACAATATCCTCGCCGAGATGAAGTTCAGGTTCGTTTAGTATCCACCAGCCTCCCGGCCATCCACGGTCATAGTCAAAAGGACCTCCAATCACGCCGCCGAGGCACGAACTCGCCCTGGCGTGGCGCAGGGCAGGGCGTGGGAAGGTGTAAAGCACCCCGTCGAGCACCTGGGCGACCATGTGCGGCGGCGCGTCAAGCACGTCCTGGTATCCGGCTCTTTTGGTTGTGAAAGCCTGATCTCGATTGCTATGCATTGGAGGATCCTCCCTTCGGAGGGACGCTGCCTAACCGAATGATACGCCAAGGCTATTCTAAGTCAACATTGATCCGCACCGCCCTTTGGCACGGGCCGCAGGCCTATCCGACCTCGGCCGGGTGGGCTATCACTTGGGTGCCATTCGGATGCCACCGTCGAGCCGAATGGTTTCTCCGTTCAGATAGGGGTTCTCGATAATTTGCTTGCATAGCAGCGCGAATTCTGGTGAGTTCCCAAGCCGGTGTGGAAACTGCACGGCTTCGATCAGTGGCTGCTTCACGCGGTCTGGCGCACCCATCATCAAGGGGGTTTCGAAAATCCCGGGTGCTATGGTGCAGACCCGAACACCAATCCGTGCCAGGTCGCGAGCGATTGGCAGCGTCATGCCGACGACGCCGCCCTTGCTGGCGCTATAGGCGGCTTGGCCTATCTGTCCTTCGAACGCAGCCACCGAGGCGGTATTGACGATCACCCCCCGTTCCTCATCGGGACCAACAGGATCATTCTTGGCCATGGCCGCGGCGCAGAGTCGCAGGCTGTTGAAGGTGCCTATCAAGTTGACGTTCACGACAAAGCTGAAGTGCTCCAATGGCATGGGACCTTCGCGACCGACGGTGCGTGAGGCCGCCCCCAATCCAGCGCAGTTGACGTTGATGTGAATTCCGCCGAAGGCCTCGATAGTGCCGTCAACCGCTGCCTGTACCGATGCTTCGTCACGCACATCGGCGGCGAAGGCGATGGCTTGGTCTCCGAGTTCTTTGGCGCTCGCCTGAGCGAGGTCGCCGTTGAGGTCAACGAGCGCAACCTTGCCACCCTGCTCGACGAGGGTCTCTGCTGTGGCCCTACCGAGCCCCGATGCACCGCCCGTGATGAGTGCAACCTTGTCTTCAATCTGCATTATTCTTAGTCCTGTGGTCGGGAAGAGGCGCAATGGTGTGTTAGCTGAGGCGGAAACACAAGTGCATGACAGGCAGATGTCCAGCCAGCGGGGACGGTGCCACAAATGAATCGGCATGATTCGCCTAGAGGCACACCATTGACCTCGCTCGTGGCGGCGAACGCCCTGCGTCTAGATTCTCGCGCAGCGAGAGTCGTGGAAGTCGTCGATCTGTCCGCAATGCAACATGCGCTGCAGCTTGCGCACAGTCTGGCGCTCTCAGTGATGGTGCTCGGAGACGGCACCAATGTTGTCCTAGGTGCACAAATCCCCAGTGTGGTGGTCTTGATGCGAACTCGTGGCCGCTCGCTTGAGTGGGACGGCCAGGACTGTCTCTTGACGGCGGACGCGGGCGAGAATTGGCACGATCTGGTGCGATTTGCGCTGGCGAAGGGGCTTTTCGGGATCGAGAACCTCGCATTGATTCCGGGGCGTGTGGGTGCCGCGCCGATCCAAAACATAGGTGCCTATGGAGTTGAGCTTTCCGAGGTCTTTGAACGGCTTGAAGCGATTCACAGGGATACCGGGAAGCTTAGGGTCTTTGATCGGGATGCGTGCGAATTTGGCTATCGCACCAGCATCTTCAAGCGCGGGGCTGAAAATCCTTGGATCATCTGGCGAGTGACGCTGCGGCTCAGTCGGGTGCCTCGTCCGCGGACGGAATATAAGGATGTGTCACTCGAGCTTGCGCGGCTCGGATTGGAGCACCCTACGCCAATTGATGTCGCGGGAGCTGTTGTGCGTGTGCGTAGGCGCAAGCTTCCCGACCCTCGCCACAAGCCCAACGTGGGGAGTTTTTTCAAGAACCCGGTGGTGTCTGGGAAGGAAGTCGAAGAGCTTCGTCAGCGCATCGCGGACTTGGTATCCTGGCCGATGGGCGACGGTTCGACCTGCAAGCTATCGGCTGCTCAACTCATTGATCGTGCCGGCCTGAAGGGACTCCGCATGCAGGGGGTCTTGGTCTGGCCTCGCCAGCCCTTGGTGCTCGTCAATGAAGGCGCTTCGGATCGTGCCTCGTTTCTCGTGATGGCCGAGCATTTGCAGGAGATTGTTTGTAAGAAGTGGGGAATCCGGCTCGAGTATGAGCCGGATTTCTATCCTCCACCATCAGATGTTGGAGACGAAAAACCCGTGCCTCGTTCTTCTAGGTGAAAGAGTCGTAACTACTCGCCCCCCTTGACACTATAGGACAACGCCCCTGTTGCGGGCGCACGGAGCGGAATGGGTGAGCATGTCTTCAGGGGCAACATTGCGGTTAGCTCTTATAATGTCAAGGGGGGCGAGTAGTTACAAAGAGTCTTCCAAATCGTTCTAGCTAGCGCTTGGTTGGAAAGGCTGGCGCACAGCCGTGGCGAGAGCCGATACGGCCTACACGCTTTTGGGCATCTTACGCCAGCACCACCGCGATAACTCGAACGCTCCGGCTAGCGCAGCCATCAAGACTGGAAATCCGAAGAGGAATTTCCAAGATACTCCTCCCTCTGGATGAGACACATACACCAAAACGCACATGGCCCATACCAGGGCAGTTGCTAAGCCAACTTCCTTAGACCGTTTAAGTATAAGTTCTTTCATTGGAGAAACCTCGGACGCTAAACATTATAGCACTCGCCGAAATACTTGTAAGAACTCCATCCTCTGGCTCGCATCTCCTTTGCAAAACCATCCCATCCACCCCAAGCTGGGACATTGCCAGCAAAGTAGAAATCGTCCGGTCCGCCCATGCAGCCAGAGCTACGGTATAGCAGCATAAAGCCGGCTCCAAGCCCGACACCTATCAGCCACCACCAGCCTTGCGGCTCTATTATTTCTTGAGGCGGGGCGGGAGCTACTTCCGGAGGAGGCGTCGGAACTAGATCAAGCCTAGGATCATGCCTTGGTCCATGACTAGGTTGCGATTGCGCGAATGAGTCAATACTGAAGAAGAGGAAAGTTGCAAGAACTAGTGAAACTAGCAGATTGTTATGAAAAAGCATGACGCAATTTAGTGGAAGTTCGCGTCCATACTAGCGGGGGGGTAGGTCAACTCTCAAATATGAGAGTAATTGAATTTGTATTCAAATTACTTTCAGTTTCTCATGACATTCTTCTGAGAGCAAGATGATTGGATAGTGGCCTACGCTACCGCTACAAATCTTCGAGTTCGAACTCTTTGGAAGTTGCGCTTCGCGTGCCCTCCCTCGGGTCATTGGCGGGCCGAACAGGAGGACTCTGAGGACTCCTCGGCGCAGGTGCTTGACGCCCTGATTCTGTTGGCTTGACTTCGGCCGTTTCGATTTCAAAGCTCTCAGGCGCGGTTGGTGCCTTCACTTCCGGACGGCGCTTGGGAGCGCGGCTTGTCGCCTTCTGCTTCGGCCCTGCCTCGGCTTCACCGGTGGTTTCGACAGGGGCATCTTTTGCTTGAGTAGGCTCAGAGCTTGGCGCTTCGACTTCTGAAACCTCCATCGAAATCTCAATATTCTGCTCTTCGGATGCTGTCGGTGTCTTCACAGGCGATGCGGCGCGGGATGGTCTGCGCATAGATTGCGTTTTCGCTGTCGGGCCTTGCGAGTCTACTGAGGCTTCTCCCTTCGAACTGCTGAGGGAATCAGGCGATGCGTCACCCGATGGCTGCTGGCGAGCTGGATTCTTGTCATCCCTTGGCATCCTTGGCTTGCGCTTGCTCTTTCCTTCTGCTGGCGGTGTGAAACTCTCGGTATCCTGCGTGTTTGCCTCGGTTTCTTGCGCGGGTTTACTCGCTCCCGTCGCCTTGCGCGCAGAGCGTGACTGGCGAGACCGCTCGGTTTGATCCTCAGCGCGCGGTTTCCGGTCCTCGGATGATTGGGCTTGCTTTTGGCTCCCTTGTCGTCGAGTCCTTCGCTGTGTCGTTTCCGCCTCCTTGTCCTTCCTAGGGGCATCCCGCTTGTCAGCCTGGGATCGGGCGCGTTGCCCATTACGACTCTTGCGCTGTGTGGTCCTGTCCTTCGCGGTCTTTTGCGTCTGTTTCTGTCCCGAACCCTTCTTTGTCTTGGCTTGTCGCGAGTCTGGCCTTTCCTCCTGCGTGGTTCCGAATATCGAAGTCAATCCCTTGCGCAGTACGGTGAACAGGCCGGAATCATCGCCGCTGCCCGTCGGCATCGGACTCGGTGCGCGCTCTTCTGCCACAACCGCTGGCTGCGACGCACGTCTTTCACGTCTCCCTTCGGATTGGCCACCGGTGGCAACAGGCGGCGGTGGTTCCATGAGCTGATAACTCAACACGTCAGTTGCCTTGTCTGCGTCGGACTCGCGAATCCTCTCTATTTCGAAGTGCGGCGTCTCAAAGTGAGTTGTCGGCACAATCACCAAATGAGTTTGAGTCCGTTGTTCTATCTCGGCAAGGTCGCTTCGCTTTTCATTTAAGAGGAAGGATGCGACCTCAAGTGGAACGCGAGCACGCACCATGGTGCTTGCGCGCTTCAAGGCTTCCTCTTCCGAAAGTCGCAGAATTGACAGGGCGGTGGAAGGCACGTCGCGAATACGACCTTGCCCGGAGCAGCGCGGACAGAGCTGTGTGCTGGTTTCCTCTAGGGAGGCGCCAAGTCGTTCTCTGGTCATCTCGAGCAGCCCAAACCGAGATATGCGTTGCACCTGGGTGCGCGCGCGGTCGTTCTCCAGGGACTCTTCCATGGCCTGCTCCACCTGCCGTCGGTTGCGCACCGGCGCCATGTCAATCAAGTCGAGCACGACAATGCCACCTATGTCTCGCAGGCGAAGCTGCCTCGCCACTTCGGCGACGGCTTCAAGGTTGGTATTGAGCGCGGTTTCCTCTATGTCGGCACCGGCTGTGGAGCGACCGGAATTGACATCTATGGCGACCAGCGCCTCGGTTCGTTCAATGACTATGCTGCCTCCGGAAGGTAGAGACACGCGGTGACGATATGCGGATTCGATCTGGCTTTCTATCTGGTAGTAGTTGAACAGCGGCACCTTTTGCTCATAGCGCTTTACCTTGTTGGTCAGATTCGGGCTGATCTGTGACACAAATTCGCACGCTGCGTCGAAGGCTTGCTTATCGTCAACCAGGATTTCTCCTATATCTGGACTCAAATAGTCACGAATTGCGCGGCCCATGAGATCGCTATCGCGAAAGAGGAGTGCCGGGGCATTGCTTTTTTCGGCCGCTTCGCTGATGGAGGTCCACAGTTTGAGCAGATGATCTAAGTCCCACTGAAGTTCTTCAACGCTGCGTCCGACGCCGCCTGTGCGAATGATGATGCCCATGCCGTTGGGGAGATTTAATTGTCCGAGCAGTTCGCGGGTGACTTCTCGTTCTTCGCCTTCGATGCGACGTGAGATGCCGCCCGCCCGGGGGTTGTTCGGCATGAGCACCACATATCTGCCGGCGATGGAAATGTAACTCGTGACCGCCGCGCCCTTGCTGCCGCGTTCTTCCTTTTCAACCTGGACAAGGATTTCCTGACCGGACTGGAAGATCGAGCTTATGTTCCGTTTTTCCTGGTCGAGTTGAAGGTCTTCTGCCTTCATATGCTCGGGAGATATCGCCTTCAACGGCAGGAAGGCCTGTCTGCCCTCGCCGACCTCGACGAAGGCGGCCTGCAGGCTGGGTTCTATTCTGGCGATACGCCCCTTGTAGATGCTGTCCTTGAGACGGTCTCTTTGCTTAGACTCTATGTCGAGATCATAGAGTTGTTGTCCGTCGACGAGGGCGACCCGTATCTCTTCTTGCTGGGTCGCGTTGATTAACATACGTTTCATATGACTTTGCCTTATGTTTCTTGCCCGGTAATCTCAGGCTGGCATCGCCATTCGCATCGCTTAATGGTAATTTCATGGAAACTTCTGCCACCGAAGCATTCGAGCTACATTGGCGGCTCACTCCGCTTGTCAGAAGCAGCTTTGTTGCGGCTCGACATGCGAGTATTTCGCGACCACTTGAAGTGGTCACGTACGAGTCGATCACGATTGATTCAACTCCTTCCACTTGTCATGGAACTTGAAGCGAGCAAGTCTAAGACTCCTGTTTTCGCTTCAATTCCGAATCCCTAAGCGCTTGGCGAATGCGGTTCCAAGCTGACCGGTACATATCACTTATATCTGCACGCCTCGCTGTGAGCATGGTCGCGCAGCACATTCGTCTGAATGCTTCCTTGCCAGCCTGATTCGCTGTTCTCTGGCCTCTACATGGCTCACGAAAGTAGCGGTAACTCAGGCGTTGGTCTCCATCTCTCGCCTCACGAATTGGCGTTCTTGCGGAAACACTTGAGCAATTCAGGGTTTCAAGTATAGCGCAAGCGAGCCAGGAACGCTTACGTGGGGCAAATGTAGAGAGAGCGACTCCGAACTTCTCTGCCAGTTTAGCTAGAATTCTTCCCGGAATATAGTATGAGCCAGCGAGAACAAGAACCCGAATTGTAGCACTACAATAGTTTACGATATCTTCGTCGGTCCACCTTTCTTCAGGTGTGTCAATTCAGATGATAGTATCGAAGCCCGAGACCTTCCTCCCATCTCTTGCAGTTCCAAAAAACTTCGCGCGCATGGCGAATATTCAGGTCAAAGACGAGCACCGAATCCTATGGCGTCCCAGTCGCGATCAGGTGACAAGCACAGGCATGTTTCGCTTCTCGAAGCTTGCCGCAGCGCGAAGCGGGCGTCCAATCGACAACTTTTCCGAACTGCATGACTGGTCGATAGATTGCCCGGAAGAATTCTGGGGCCTGCTGTGGGATTTCCTCGACTTGAGGTATTCGGAGTCTTGGCGGACGGCCTATGAACAAGCGACTCCCATGTGGCAGTCACGCTTTTTTGTCGGATCCAAACTCAATTTCGCGGAGAATTTATTGCGTGTTGGAGGGCGGCGCGGCTTGCTGATCTTTCGCGACGAACTTGGCAATCGTATCGAGTGGAGCGCGGATGAACTCTGGAACCATGTGGCGGGCCTCGCGGATGCCTTGCGCACAGCGGGCGTGGTTGCGGGGGACCGCGTAGTGGCCTTGGTTCCCAATCATCCACTTGCCCTGGCCTCCATGCTGGCGGCAACCAGCATCGGTGCGATATGGTCGTCCTGCTCGCCGGATTTTGGCAAGAGCGGCATCCTGGATCGCTTTGGTCAGATAGAACCCAAATTACTGATCGCATGTGGTCGGTATCACTATAACGGTAGGACATTCGATCTCCTGCCGCGCATCGCGGAAGTGGTTGAAGCACTCCCCAGCTTGGAAAAGACTTTGGTTTTTCCGTATTTGGACGAATCTCTGGATCTTTCCGCAATCCGCAATGGCATCACATTGGAAGAATTTCGCAGCCCCGCCAAGGACATCAAATTCGAACAGCTTCCCTTCGACCACCCCTTGTTCATTTTGTTCACATCGGGAACCACCGGCGTTCCCAAGTGTATTGTTCACCGGACGGGGGGTGCGTTGGTGCAAATTGCCAAGGAACACAGGCTGCATTGCGATCTGGGGAGCAATGATCGCCTGTTCTTCTTCACGACCTGTGGCTGGATGATGTGGAACTGGTTGGTGACTGGTCTTGCGAGCGAATCGACGCTGGTGCTCTACGACGGCTCGCCCTTCTATCCCGGTGCCGCCTCCCTCTGGCAGCTCGCACAGCAAGAGCAGGTCACGGTGTTTGGGATAAGCGCCAAGTATCTGAGCGGGTTGGAGAAGCAGGGGTTCGTTCCAGCAAACCACTTTGATCTTTCCAAGCTGCGGCTGCTCTTGTCAACCGGTTCGGTGTTACCTCCAGAAAGCTATGACTATGTCTACGAAAAGGTCAAGGCGGACCTCTTGTTGGCGTCCATGACGGGCGGCACCGATCTGCTTTCCTGCTTCGCGCTCGGCTCTCCGACGCTTCCACTCTATCGCGGAGAGCTACAGTGCCCAGGACTCGGCATGGCTGTGAGTGTGTTCAATGAGGCAGGTGAATCAGTCGTCGGCGAGAGCGGAGAACTCGTCTGCGGACAAGCCTTCCCGACCGTGCCGATCGGGTTTTGGAAGGATGAGGGCCATCGCCGTTTTCGAGCCGCCTACTTCGAGCGATTTGCGGGTGTTTGGCACCATGGGGACTTGGCAACAGTGACGGAGCACGGCGGGCTGATCATGCAGGGACGCTCGGATGCAGTGCTCAATCCGGGCGGTGTGCGTATCGGAACCGCCGAGATTTATCGCCAGGTAGACAAGCTTGATGAGGTGATGGAGAGCATCTGCGTTTGCCAGGACTGGGACAAGGATGTTCGCGTGGTGCTCTTTGTGGTGCTTGCCGAAGGCGTATCCCTTGATGAGGAGCTGATCGAGGGCATTCGATTCATGATTCGGAGCAACGCCTCGCCGAGGCATGTACCTGCCAAGATCATCGCTGTACCGGACGTGCCAAGAACGAGAACCGGCAAGCTTGCGGAAATCGCCGTTCGAGAGACGGTTCATGGTCGTCCGGTTGCCAACACCGAGGCCCTGGCCAATTCGGAATGCTTGCGTTATTTCGCAGACCGCCCGGAGTTGCGGTACTGACCCGCGTATTGGGGTGTGGTGCGGCGGGAATTTGGCTGAGAACTAGACCTCGAAACGGGCGGAGCTAATCTGACGAAACGGTAAAACCCTGCGCCAATGAAGCGATTGGTACAGCGAACAATCTGTCGCCGAACCGTAACTGACTTTCTCCATCATAGAAGAGGACACCCGCGCTGAAGTTCTCTTCGTGGACTTCTCTGAGTTTTTCCAGCCCCTTAAAGTCATGTTCGGTCACTGTGGACGAAGCTTTGACCTCTATCCCGGCGACCTGCACACCCTGCTGTATCACAAAGTCCACTTCCACTTTGTCCTTGTTTCGGAAGTGATAGAAGTCCAGCACTTGATCGTGCCAGTCAGCATGTTTGCGCAGCTCGCTGTACACAAAAGTCTCAAGCAATTGTCCGAGCAGCGGTCTCTGATTCCAAAGGGAACGATTGTTCAGTCCCAGCAAAGCCGCAGCCAATCCTGTGTCCGAGAAGTGCATTTTCGGTGTCTTGATCAATCGGCTGAGTCGATTGCTATGCCAGGGCTGCAACCGTTCGATGAGGAACATTTGCTCCAACAGGACCAGATACTCGCGAATGGTTGGTCTGCTAAGCGAGAAGGGGCTCGCCATGTTCTCCGAGACAAACAGCCGCGCTGTCTGGCTCGCCGCTAGAGACATCAATCTCGGCAATACGTCCAGATTGCGAACATTGGCGATGTCCTGAACGTCGCGCTGAACGATGGTTGTGATGTAATTTCGGTACCATGCGTTTCGCCGTCGAGGATGTTGACGTCTGATGACCGTAGGAAATCCGCCTCTGCAAATGAGTTCCGACAGATCTTCACCGAGCCGCGTGTAGGTGGCAGAGGTTGGTCCCGCAGAGAAGCGTCCACTGAAGAGCCGCGCCAGGAAGTCGGGCTTCTCTCCTGCGACTTCAGCCCAAGCCAGTGGGCGAAGACGAATGATCTCCATACGGCCCGCAAGGGAATCGGATAGGCGTGGAAGCAACAAGACGTTCGCGGACCCCGTGAG
>CAZNYE010000046.1:0-2451 GCA_964577185.1 uncultured Pseudomonadales bacterium
GACAACCGACCCTGGGATTGGGACTGGTGGAAAAAAGCCCTGCGCCTGCGGTTTCTATGGCCGCATGGAGATACGCCTTATCAATGGGGGAAAGCGACAACCTCGACAACCTCGACAACCTTGGGACACCCGCACGACGGCTGAGGTTAGCTTGAATCCATTTGGCGGATTTCTTCCTGAAAATCGCTCACGTCTTGGAAGTTTCTGTACACGGAGGCAAAGCGCACATAGGCCACACTATCAAGCTCCTTGAGACCATTCATCACCAATTCACCGAGATCACGCGCATCCACCTCGCGTTCCCCGCTTTTGCGCATCTGATCCATCACCGCAACAAGCAATTCCCGACGCTGCTCTTCGGAGACCGGCCGCTTTTCCAGGGCGCGAACAACCCCTGCCATCAGCTTTTCTTCATCGAAGGGCTCGCTGCGACCATCCCGCTTGCGCACCTTGGGCAGCGCAAGGGCAGCCGTCTCATAGGAGGTGAACCGGTTTCCGCACTGGGGACACTCGCGGCGGCGGCGAACCTCGGCACCCTTGGCGACAAGCCTTGAGTCTATGACACGCGTGTCCTCGTACTCACAAAAGGGACAGTGCATGACACGCGCCTCGAATCATTCTCTGGTCACATATTAGGCGGCACATGCCTCGACAGTAGACTTGAGGTCAAGGTTTCCATACACGGGAAATCTACGGCAAAGGTCGGTGACCTTGCTCGCGACACTGGCAACCATATTCTCATTGCTGAGATCCTCAAGCACATCGCTCATCCAGGAGGCAATCAGCCGCGCCTCATCCACACCCATTCCCCGGCGAGTCATGGCAGGCGTGCCCACGCGAAGACCACTGGTCACGAATGGAGACCTCTGATCGCCGGGAACCGTGTTCTTGTTCACGGTGATCCGTGCCTGCTCAAGGGTTGCATCGGCTTGCTTGCCCGTCATGCCCTTGTCACTCAAGTCTATGAGGAACAAGTGGCTGTCGGTGCCGCCGCTCACTATCTTGAACCCCCGCTTGATGAATACATCCGTCATGGCACGTGCATTCTCCACCGTCTGCCGCTGGCGCACTTCGAATTCCTCACTCATCGCCTCCTTGAAGCACACCGCCTTGGCAGCAATGATGTGCATCAATGGACCGCCCTGGGTCCCCGGAAACAGGGCAGAATCAATCTTCTTGGTGATCTCCTTGTTCTCGCGAGCCAATACCAAGCCGCCACGGGGGCCGCCCAGGGTCTTGTGCGTGGTTGTAGTGACAACATCCGCATGCGGAACCGGATTGGGATAGATACCCGCCGCAATCAATCCCGCGACATGCGCCATATCCACCATCAGCAACGCTCCCACGCCGTCTGATATGTCTGCAAACCTCTTCCAATCCGCCGTCCTCGAATAGGCGGAGAAGCCGGCCACTATCATTTTCGGACGAATCCTCTCGGCAAGCTCGGCCAGTTGATCATAGTCGATCGATCCGTCGTCTGCGTGCACCCCGTAAGCCGTGAAATCATAGAGATGTCCGGAAAAATTCACCGGCGACCCATGCGTGAGATGGCCGCCGTGATCCAGATTCATGCCGAGCACCTTGTCGCCAGGGGTGAGCAGGGCCTGATAGACGGCGGCATTGGCTTGCGAGCCCGAATGCGGCTGAACATTGGCGTAGTCCGCGGCAAACAGCCTCTTGGCTCGCTCGATGGCCAGCGTTTCAGCCCGGTCCACATGTTCGCAGCCTCCATAATAGCGACGCCCCGGATAGCCCTCCGCGTACTTGTTGGTAAGCACACTCCCCTGCGCACTGAGGACTGCCAAGCTGGCGTAATTCTCGGAGGCTATGAGTTCGAGATGATCCTCTTGGCGACGAAGCTCGTCGGACACAATGGCATTAATTTCGGGATCAACTCTTAGCAGAGCAGTGTGTATAGTCATGTGGGCTCGGTTAGAAATATAAGCTCAATTAAAAGGCTACGAGCGCGATTCGCGTTCACGAATGCCACATTATACCTGCGGCCTGAGTACTCTCTCGCTCCCCATGAAGTCCGTGTGGAGGCAATGGAAGGCGTTCGTCCCCGGACTCTCAACGACGACCCCGGCGTTCTCGCACCGGAACTGTCCACCGCTGCAGTGCGCGTTCTTCCGATGCCGATTCACAAGATGTGATTCAGAGCGTCAATCGCTTCACCGAGGGAAGACACGCCGTAGAGCTTCATGCCGCCTAGGACGCGCTTGCCTTTCGGCATGTTCGCGCTTGCAAGAAGCGCCGCCTGAAATCCCTGCTTGGCCGCTTCCTGCAGACGTTCTTGTCCATTCGCGACCGGACGAACTTCGCCGCTCAAGCCGACCTCCCCAAAGGCGATGAGTCCCCTCGGAAGCGGCTTATCGCGAAAACTCGACAGCGTGGCAAGCAAGAGCGCGAGGTCGGCACCGGTCTCACTGATGCGCACACCGCCAACTAGAT
>CAZNYE010000047.1:0-4188 GCA_964577185.1 uncultured Pseudomonadales bacterium
GGTGGGAGGGGAGATTGGCGCGCGTGGCTCGCGACCCGATGGCAGCGCATGGAAGGTCGGGATTGAGTCTCCTCAGCAGGCTGGAGCCGTTACTCGCGCCCTTCGGCTGGTGAATGAGGCGATCGCAACTTCTGGAGACTATCGCAATCAAGTCAGTATCGGGGGGCGCATGTATTCTCACACCATCAACCCGTCAACCGGGCGACCTGTGGACCATGGCCTCGCTTCTGTGAGTGTGATTTCCGCAACCGTGATACGCGCCGACGCACTGGCGACCGCGCTCAACGTCATGGGGCCAGAGGCGGGACTGGCCTTCGCACGTCAACACCAGATCGAAGCTTTCTTTATCATTCGCACTGAAAAAGGCTATGATTCATTTGGTACTGGTCGATTTGACTCTTTCTTTCACAAGGGCCAAGCGCACCAAATTCCATAGAACATATGCATAGAACATTCATCAAGGCACATAAGAGAGGACGATCACAACCATGACCACCTTAGTGCTTGCCTTCCTCGCCATGATGCTCATTGTTCTGGCCATGGCTGTGGGACTCTTCTTCGGCCGTGGTCCCATCAAGGGCAGCTGTGGCGGCATGTCCGCGAAGAACGCGCAAGGCGAATGCGCCATATGTGGGCGAAGCGATACCCCCTGCGATTCCTGATCGCCTTCGCGCCGCGGATGCGGCTATGTTCCCCCTGCCTCCTCCACTCCTGATCGCCGCACGCTATGCGACCTCGACGGGGAGCTTCACTTCGTTCGTGGCGCGAGTGGCGTTGCTCGGGCTTGTGTTCAGCGTCGCGGTGCTGCTGCTCGTCATGTCGATCATGAAAGGCTTTGAGCGAGAATTACTGGGAAGATTGCTTGCAATTGCGCCACACGCGAGCCTGCATATGCAAGAGCCGGCAGGTGACTGGAGCGATGTCCGAACCGTCATAGACGAGCATGCGGAGGTGGTGGCACAGGCGCAAGTTACCAGGGGTGCGGGAATGCTCTCTTTCGGGCAGAGACTTGCTGGAGTTACCCTAGTGGGAATAGAACCGGCAAGCTATGCCCAGGTTTCAGATGCCGAGACCTATCTTGCGGGTGCGCCTCACGACTTTTCCTCGCTCAAGCCTGGGGAATTTCGTGCGTTTCTTGGATCCCGGCTCGCGCAGCAACTTGAGGTTTCTGCCGGAGAACATGTGCGGTTATTGCTTTCACAGGGCGTGTCCACGCCCTTCGGGGTGATTCCGAGGTCGAAACGCATCGAGGTGCTGGGCAGCCTGCATTCCGGAACCGAACTTGATGGTTACTGGATGTGGTTGCACAGGGAAGACGCTGGCATCCTCTTGAAAGGTATTCCCAGTGCGCGGGCCGTTGATCTGCGCCTCAGGGACCCGATGCGCGCCGATGTGATCGCCTACGAGCTGGCGCTGGCTACCAAGACGCTTGATGATTCTTGGAAGCGGCGTTTTGGGCCTCTCTACCAAGCGGTTATTTCGACAAAGGACATCATGTTCATGCTCTTGTCCCTGCTCATCGGGGTGGCCGCGTTCAATCTGATTTCCACGCTTGTGATGGTGGTCAATCAGCGTCAGCCAGACCTGGCGATCTTGAGCACCATGGGCGCTCGCGCAGCCGACAGGATGAGTGTGGCGGCTTGGCTTGGAGTGATGATAGGTGGATTCGGAACCCTTCTGGGGCTTGGATTGGGTTATCTTCTGAGCCTATCGGCGCCAGGATTCTATGAGTGGTTGGAATCGAGCTTTCAACTTGGACTCATGGATCGCTACTTCATCAGTTACTTACCAACTGATCCACAAGCAGGCGAGCTGTTGAGAATTGGGGTCGTCACCATGGTCCTCAGTCTTCTGGCAACACTCTATCCGGCACTGCGCGCGCTGAAAATGCGCCCAGCCGAGGTGCTATCCAATGAGTGATCAACCTGTTCGCCCTTTCTTGGCAATCGAGGCGAAGGCGCTCTGCAAGAACTATACGCAGGGTGACTTTCTATTGAACGTGCTGGCGGACGTGAATCTTCCTGTGGCAGCTGGCGAGCGCATCGTGGTGCTCGGGCGCTCGGGTTCGGGAAAGAGCACATTGCTGCATCTCTTGGCTGGGCTCATCGACCCATCTTCCGGGGATGTCTGGGTGCAAGGCGTGTGTATGAATCGGCTTTCGGCCAATGAGCGCGCGGCTGTTCGGCGTCGCAGCATGGGGTTCGTCTATCAATTCCATCATTTGCTGCCAGAGTTTTCCGCCTTGGAGAACGTAATGATGCCTTTGCGGCTAAACGGTTGTTCAGTGTCAGAGTCGAGGCAGCGGGGCGAAGCCGCCCTCAATGATGTGATGCTGCACAAGCGGCGTAGCCATCGTCCGGCAGAACTCTCTGGCGGAGAGCGGCAGCGAGTGGCCATTGCCCGCGCGCTTGTGTCGAGGCCGAAACTCCTGCTCGCTGACGAGCCCACCGGGAATCTCGACCGGGAAAATGCACAGGAGGTATTTGCGCTCATGTGCGAATTGACGAGGCAGACCGGGGCCGCCTATGTGGTCGCAACCCACGATTCGCTGCTGACCAGGGATGCAACGCGGGTGGTGCGGCTTGAATCCGGCAGGATTGCTGATGCCTGAACAGTCTGGCTCCGCGCGGTCAATCCTGTGGGCGAGCCTGGCGCTCAGATATATGCGTTCGGGCGGCAAGCGCTACAGCAACTTTGTGGCCTGGGTGTCGGTGGTTGGACTTTGCCTCGGAGTTGGCGCCCTGGTTGCGGTCATGAGTGTGATGAATGGGCTCGGCGCGGAGATTGAAGCGCGTGTGCTGGGCAATGTGGCACAAATAGTCCTCACACCTGAATCTGATGAAGTATCTGATCGCGACTTTGAAGAGCGTGTGACCAAGATGATCGCTCACAAGAGCGTAAAGACGGGATTCGAGTTTGTCGAAGTGGGTGGGGTGGTGAGCCTCGGCTCAGGAGTGCATCCGATCCTCGTCTATGGCGTGGGACAAGATGCTCTTCCTTGGCTCCCTGAGAGTCGCCCCCTCGATGATTGGCGGGGATTGGTCATTGGGGAATCTCTCGCAGATTATTTCATGGTGCGGCCGGGAAATTCCCTCAGGATTGTGTTGATAGGGGCAGAGGGCAAGACACGCGCGTTGCGCAAACAAGTGACAGGTGTATTTGAGACAAGTTCGGACCTCGATTACTCCTTGGTTTTTCTGCCATTGGATGAATTCCCCAAGCTCGCTCAGATAGGAATTGGATCCATTGGTGTGCGCTTGATTCTTGAAGAACCCTTGGCGACACGCGAACTCATCGCCGACTGGCGGTCAGAAGGCCTGCTTGAAGGCATAGAGGTGGATGATTGGACTGCGGCGCATGGTGAATTGGTGCGTGTGTTGGGAATGGAACGCGCGATCATGTTTTCCTTGTTGTTTATGATCGTGGGAATCGCCGCACTCAACCTGGTTTCTGGTCAGGCCATGCTTGTCAGTGAAAAGCAATCGGAAATCGCGATCCTGCAAACTCTTGGTGCGGGCAGAAGCCTCATATCTCGGACCTTTCTCGCCTACGGTGGTTTTGTCACACTACTTGGCACCAGCCTAGGGCTACTCCTTGGTGTTTGCCTTGCGATGTGGTCTGGGCAGATCATTGAACTGATTCGCGTCCTATTTGGCGTCGATATCCTGTCCGGAAGCTGGTTTGAGCGCCTGCCCTACAAGATTCAGGCTTCAGATCTCTTGCTGGTGGGTGTTTCAAGCCTATTGATCAGTCTGTTGGCCTGCATAGCGCCGGCACGTCGGGCTGCTCGCCTGTCACCAGCCGAATTACTTGCGTGAACGCTGTATTGATTATTGAAGTTCTCAAGGATTACAGGTACATCGAGGTGCGCGGCATGGGCATCAGGAAGAAGATCGTTCCCCTGCTGCGTGAGTCCAGCAACACGGAGCCCGAGTTCATTGCGACTGAAGACTTCGTAAGACACCGTGTGGCGCAAGCAGATTTAGCAGGCCGCTTCGCGCGTTACGGAATCGAATCACTAGGGCGTTCGTCCTACATGGCAGGGGGCCGTTCTCCCAAACAGGTCTAGGCAGCATGTTGCATAGATGCTCGCATGCATCCTCATCTTCTTGGAATCGCGCTGGGTTTCCTAGCGAGCGCATGGCTGCCAAATTGGGTTCCAATCCCATTGTCTGTGGCTGCTCCGAC
>CAZNYE010000048.1:0-5570 GCA_964577185.1 uncultured Pseudomonadales bacterium
CTTGAAGGGGGATGGGATCGACCTCGTCTTGAGGACGGGAGGATCTTCAGAAATACCTGCGGTGATCGACCTCTTGGACTGCTTTTTTCCAGAGCGCGTGGTACGTCACGACACCTTCGGCAGCGTCGCCAAAGGGCTGGCTATCATGAGCTACGAACGGGATAAGGCGAAGTAGGGGTCTCACTCGGATTGTCGCGCCACGAGATCCGCAACGGAAAGGTTCAAGGCGCGGAACTGCGGGTCTATGAGCTTGAAGAGGTTTTCGAGAATTCGGTAGGTCAAGCCCCAGATGGGCTGATCGCTCGGTGTCTCGAAGCTCGGGAAAAGATGCGACGATCCGTCAAAGAAGTACTCGGTCGAGGTGTGGGTTTCGCCGCTGATCATGGGGCCGAGGGGTAGCCACATGACCTCTGCGACTTCGCGTTCATCGAGTGTGAGCGCGGGGTCTCCTCGCACCAGAAAGAAATGCGGTTCGATGATCATTTTGCGTGGCGGTGTCGAACGCATGGGTTCCAGGGGTGGCAGGGCACCGAGATAGCTGCCCATGCGGTTGAGGTCCAGTCCGATTTCCTCATGGGTCTCGCGAATCGCCGTCCCCTTGAGGGAGTCATCCCGTTCATCGAATCTGCCTCCGGGGAACGCCATCTGACCCGACCAGGGATCATTCTTGCGGCTGCTCCGGCGTATGAACAGGGCTTCGTAGTCTGCCGCCTCTTGAACCCGGGGTCGGAGTGCGACCGATACGCCGGCGAGCATGTTCGCCTTGACTTGGGAGGGGTTCAGGGGGTCGCCAGTAGTTTCCCGCAGCTTGTCGATCAGCTCCTTCATGATTAAATGTGTCGCGTTACCTGCTACCTTTGTCCATCCGATGCGACTCGATACCCCGGCCAATCATTGTTTCGTCTGCGGCGTAGAAATCCCATAGGTCTCAAAGTGAAATTCCGCTTGGAAACCGACCAAGACGCATTGCTGTGCCGCGCTGAATTCACGCCCGGGGACGAACACTCCGGCTATAACAGTATGACCCATGGTGGAATCATCTACAGCCTGCTCGATGATGTCATGGCGAACTACCATTATCTGCAGGGGCAAGTGGTGGTGACGGCAAGGATGAATGTTCGCTATGCGGCAAGCCTTCCCATCGGATGCCAGGTGGCGCTTGAGGCGAGGCAGAAGGAGTCCAGGGGCCGGCTGACGATCATGGAGGCGAATGCGCGCGTCTCGCAGGGAAACAGGCTTGTTGCGAGTGCGGAAGGGCGATTTATGCGCCATGAGCCAGCTTGACAATGGTAGGCTTTCATCTTCGCTCATCCTTGGATTCTGGCCATGTACCTTCTGCTTTCGCAACCACTTGTCGCATTAAGCGTTCTCATACTACTCAGCGTCATTGCCCACTACATGTGGATTCAAATACGCGTCGGCAAGCTGCGTATTGACAAGGGCATTGAGGCACCGGCGACCACCGGAGATCCAGAATTCGAGCGGGCTTTTCGCGTGCAGGCCAACTCGGTGGAACAGATGGCGGTGTTCTTGCCCTGCTACATGATCCTGCTCGTGGTGACGGGCATCCAGGGAAACGAGGTGTTTTTGTGGATTACCGTGGTGCTGGGATTTCTGTATCTCGTCGGTCGCGTGCTCTACGCACGAACCTACATGGCGGACGCTCGGAAGCGCACACCAGGTTCCGCCATCAGCTTCCTTGTCAACGCCCTGATGATGTTGGCACTCTTCATCGAGTTCCTGATGTTCATATTCTGACTGGAGCGACGAAGTGGCGGGACAAGCGGCGCGACGAATCGTAAGCAATGCGGCTCAAAGGCGCAAAAGGATGATTGCGTTCGGGTGGTACGGCGGCAAGTTCAGCCACTTGGACTTCATATTGCCAAACCTGCCTGAGGATGCCTATCACTTCTGCGATGTGTTTGGAGGATCGGCGGCGGTGATCATCAATCGAGCTCCGGCGCCGGTAGAAACCTACAACGATATAGACTCCGAGCTAGTGAACTTCTTCGCCACGCTGCGAGATCCTGAATCGAGCGACACGCTCATTCAGGCAATTGGACTCACTCCCTTTTCGAGGGAAGAGCTCTATCGGGCATGCGAACCAACAGATGGAACCGATCCGATTGAACGGGCTCGAAAGTTCTATGTGAGAGCACGGCAGACTCGTACTGGACTTGCGCAGAAGTCAACTGAAGGTCGGTGGGCCCATTGTGTGCTTACGAGTCGTGCAGGAATGTCGGGCGCGGTGTCCCGTTGGCTTGGTTCTGTTGAAGGACTTTCGGAAATCGTCCAGCGATTGCTACGCATTCAAATAGAAAATGCTCCATCGCTTGAAGTGCTGAAGAGATATGATTCCCCCGAAACCCTCTTCTATCTCGATCCGCCGTACGTGCACGATTCGCGCCGGGATGTGAACGCTTACGCTGGTGAAATGAGTGATGAAGATCATGTGGAAATGACAGAAGCGCTTTGCAGAATCAAGGGGCGATTCGCTTTATCGGGATATAGAAACCCGATATACGATGGAGTACTGAAGAAATTTCGTCGAATCGATGCGCCGTCCAAATTGTGCCACTCAGTGAGACAGGAAAGACAAGAATGCCTTTGGCTAAATTACGATGAAGGGGGTGGCAGAATTGCGTAGTGTCTCGGTCCCGAGTTGGCATGGCATAGAGATGCCATGCCAACTCGGGACCGAGACACTAGCTGGGGCTTGCTGTTTGGATGGGTTTGATGGCGAGGAGCTTGAAAGATCACGAGGCGGCAAGCTGGTTGCGAGAGGAGTGGGAACAGGTCTTGTCGAGTGACCTGACGGAAGAGGATCCTCAATTTGATGACATACACAGGTCCGGGCTGGTATCTGTTCGCTATGCTCTGGTGACACAGCTGCTCGGAAAGTTCGCTCAACATTCTCGCGATGCATTGTGTTTGCAGCGGGGACAATCTGAAGGTGCGGAATTCGCTGGCCGTTGGGATCCTAGGAGCTTTTGTAGCAAGGTGATTGTTCCTTGGGTACAGGATTTTGATGGTGTGCTCGGTTCTAGCAATGACCCCTATGTGAGCAAGCCGCTGCGGCGGAGTCGCTTAGATGATTGGCGCACGCCGCTTCGACAGAAATCCGAATGGGAAAATTTGGTGCAGATACTCGATGAAGTGGAGTCGTCCAAAGATGAAGCTTTTGTTGAAGCAACGCTTCGGCGTTGCTTAAGGAGCATTGCTCGAAGGTATCGGGAACTTCAAGTCAGCTTTCCCGTGCCAAGAAGAGTAAGTCTGGCGCAGACCATCGAGATTACCGAGCGCTTCTTAAGTGAGAAAAGTGGTGGCGAGAGGCCGCTTATCGTCGCTGATGCCCTGATGAGGACTATTGGAAGAGCATTTGGACTCTTTGATGAAGTATTGCGGCAGGGTGTCAATGAAGCAGATTCGGCTTCAGGTGTTGCGGGCGACATCATATGCATAAGGAACGATGAAGAATTCTCGCGAGAAAAAGAAGTTGTGCTTGTTGTTGAGGTCAAAGATAGAAATCTCACGCTGACTGAACTAAACGCCAGTATCGAAAAGGCGAGGCAGACGAGCGTGTGGGCGTTGTTGTTTGTGGTTCAAGATTTGGAGTCGGCCGACAAAAGCGACATTGAACACCGAGCGAACCAAGAATGGACGCAAGGAATGAATGTTCACTTCGGTCAATTGAACGAACTTATGAGAGTAGCATTCAGCTTTACGGATGAGCGATTCAGGACTGAGTTTCTGCGCGAAATTGGTATCGGCATCAATAAACTTGCCGTCCAGCCAACCTTGAGGATTGTTTGGTCAAATTTGCTGTCTGAAATTGGTTCAGCACCGCGATAGCGATGCGGCGTGTGCTTAGCTCCAATTGGGTCGAGGTTGCTTTTTCCGTGGAGGCTGCGAAGCTGCCTCCATGCTCAACCTAAAGCGAATAGCTCACGTCGAGAAAATACGAACGACCGAAGTTCTGCAGGAAGCCCGCCAGATAGGGTTCGCCCCAGTAGCTGCGGCTCGGTGTATCGGTGAGGTTGTAGGCCTGCAGGACGACTTCAAAGCCGTTGTCAAAGGCGTAGGAGAGCTGCGCGTCCACCTTGGTCTCGGCGGCGAAGACGGTATCCTTGGCGAACGCGACGCCAAATGAACTGACCTTGTCGTCTTGGTGGTTCCAAGATACGCGTGCCTCGAAGTTGCCCAGCTCATAGAAGAGGGTGAAATTCCCTGACATGTCGGACAGTCCGGGATAGGGAACGCTTGGGCTTGGTGCGTCCGAAAACGGATTGTCGATGCTGATCTCGCTATCCACAAAGGCAAGATTGTTGCGGCAGATACCATCGTCGTCGCAGAATTCCACCGGATTGAGCGCTGGATTGCCAAACACATCGTGGATGCCGACGGATGATCGATCGGACTCGACGATGCAAACGCCAATATTTCAAGAAAGTTCGCGCGAAAAGATCATGGTGTCTATGTCGACTTCGAAATAGTAGGCAAAGACATCTTCGCTCACGTCTTGACAAGCGAGCGCAAAGCGCATCCAAGATCGCTGACGCCGGGTCGGTCACATTCGAGGCTGACTGACACATGGAGCAGAGTTCCGACACGCACAGTCTGCGCCGCTTCGCGCTACAGATGAGCCTTGCCTTCCCGCTGATTTTCATGCTGCTCCCGCCGCTGATCTTTGGCCTCAGTGTGCATTGGTGGCCATTGGTGCTGAGCGCCTTTCTGCTCGGCTTGCGATATTTCTACGTGCGAGGTTTGCGGCCAATCTATTGGCTTTGGATGCGCTTCGCCAGGGTCGTTGGAAAGATCAATACATTCCTTATACTTGTCTGCGTTTATTTTGTATTCGTCACACCGCTCGGCGCCCTATTCCGCATGATGAATAAGCTCCAGTATCAGCACACCCTGCGTTCCGATACGCCGAGCCTGTGGAGCGAGCGCCGAGGATCTGGGTAAACCCTATTAGTGGGAATCAGGGTGTCTTGGCAATGATTGAGTTTCTGACAGACCTTTGGGATGTCCTGCGAGTGCGTAAGAGGCTAGGGCTGCTGCCAATCGTCTTGATCCTTGCGGCGCTGGGCGCCTTGGTGGTTGCCACCGAACAATCCTCATTGACGGCGCTCATTTACACGCTCTACTAGCGGGGCGAGCCAAATCTCGGAGACGGCGGCTTTTGGTAGAGGCCGGGCATGGAGTCTGCGCAGCAGAAATTATCGTTGGGTTTGCGTGACACATTTCGAGCGTGATATGCGCCGCAGACTTGCAGACATCTTCAGGTTCAGCCTCTTCCAGCCTGCGGACTTCGCGCAGCGCTTCCTCGTAGCGTCCAATCTCGGAAAGCGCGTTGGCGTAGTTGTTGCGAGCGAGGGAATAGCCAGGTGCCAGTGCGACACAGCGGTGCAAAAGCTTCACTGCGTTGTCGAACGCTTCAAGCTGTAATGCGATGTCCGCGAGCAGTCGGAAAGCATTGACATCGGTGGGAAAGCAATGAAGATACTCGCGAAAACGCCCTCGGCCATGCCGAGCTTGCCCTCCGACATACGGCGCATCGCCTGCTGGAG
>CAZNYE010000049.1:0-2042 GCA_964577185.1 uncultured Pseudomonadales bacterium
GCGCCTGATACACATACGCCGGGTCCACCCCTTCGCGCGTACCCGCGAACACGCAGACGCTCTTAGCTGGCATGAATCAGCAACAATCGCAATGGCTGCGAATAGCCCCTATGCGGCCGACCGTGACGCGACCGGCTCCACGGCTGAATTGAATATCTCCATGTCCAACTTGCCCTCACTACGTGCCACGGCCGCGGAGACCATGCCGTCCCCGCACACGTTGATGGCCGTTCGCATCATGTCGAGCAGCCGGTCGACACCGAGAATGAGCGCTATGCCTTCCACCGGCAAGCCAACCTGTCCCAGCACCATGGTCAGCATAATGATGCCGGCGCTTGGAACCGCAGCAGTGCCAATTGAGGCAAGTGTGGCCGTCAGCACCACCACAAGGTAACTTGAGGCACTCAAGTCGATTCCGTAAAAGCCGGCGATGAATACCGTCGCCACGCCTTGCATGATGGCGGTGCCGTCCATATTGATCGTGGCACCAAGCGGAATCGAAAAGGACGCCACGTCATTGTGGACACCTAGCTTCTCTTTCACTGTTCGCAGGGTGACGGGCATGGTCGCGCCTGAGGAAGAAGTCGTGAAGGCGACCAGTAGCGGTTCACGCATTCGGCGAACGAACTGAATCGGATTGACCCGCACAAGCAGATACACGAGCAGAGCGTAGGTCAACACCAGATGAATGCTAAGGCCCAACACAACTGTAAAGAAGTACTGCGCAAGTTCGAGAATCTGCGTAAAGCCTAACTCGGCAAAGAGGTTGGCCATCAGGCAAAAGACACCAATCGGCGCCGCCTGAATCAGCAGCGTGATGAGGTTCATCATCACCACGTTGAAGTCCTCAAAAAGGGACCTCACCTTCGCACCTGCCTGTCCGCTGCGGGCCACAACAAACCCTAGAAGCAAGGCGAACACGATAATCTGGAGCATTCTCGGCGGGGTCGCCGCCATTGAGGCGATGGGATTGGTTGGCACCATGCCGATAATGACATCGCGAATGGGAGTTGCTTCCGGAGGAACGAATTCGGACTCTACCGAGGCAGATGAACCTGCCCCCGGATCAATCGACACGGCCAGTACCAGCGCCATGCTGACGGCCGCGCAGGTGGTCAACAAATAGAGCCCGACCGTCTTGCCGCCGAGCCGCCCTATGCTGGTGCCGTCACTTAAGTTAGCTGCTCCGCACACGATGGACACGAACACGAGCGGCACCACCATGAGTTGCAGTAGCGCGATGAAGATCTTGCCGCCGATAAAAAAGATTTGGTCCACGAACAGCACATAGAGCCAGCCTGCGGGGTCGAGATTGCTCATCTGAAACAGGGAGCCGATCAGCAGTCCGGCGCCCATGCCAATGAGTATGCGGTAGGTAAGGTTCAAGGTCGGGACTCCTTCTGATTTGATGATGGCTGAATTTCTTCGAGTTTCTTGCGTACTCTTAGCGCATGGTCCTGAAGCACAGAAAAATCTTCAAATTCTCTGGCGTGAAACGTAAACTCCAATCCATGCAGGCGCGGCAGAATATGAAAATGCAAATGAAAGACCGTTTGGCCCGCCTCGCGCCCATTCAATTGCGCGATCATAATCCCTGCATCGAAGGCGGCACGCACCGCACGCGCAACCAATCGCGTGGTGGTGATTGTGGCAGCCAATTCCTCGGCGGGGAGTTGAAAGATATCTTCCGCTGGATATTTTGGAATCACCAAGGTGTGACCGGGCACTTGCGGCATGGCATCCATAAAAGCGAACGTCTGTTCATCCTCGTAGACTGTCGCCGCGGGCGTCTCGCCACGCAAGATCTTCGCAAAAATATTGTCATGCGAATAGCTCAAGCCATTCTCCCTACTCGCCGAGGACATACATGATACCCATGCGCAGAAACTATTTTGTGACCTGTCTTGCAATGCTCGGTTTTTTCCCGTGCGCGCTCTGCCATGCCGATGAACCCCTCGCCTCGCAGCAAAGCGTGGCACTTGACAATTCCAACCGCACGATTGACCTACATGTGCATGTCGCAGGCCTAGGTGCGGGCGGGA
>CAZNYE010000050.1:0-2984 GCA_964577185.1 uncultured Pseudomonadales bacterium
GTGTAGTAGGGATTGAAATAGTTGATACTGGCGACTTGTTGGAACTTGCTCCAGTTGATATTGACACCGAAGCTGTTGCCGGTACCAAAAAGGTTGGTTTCGGAATAACCCACCCCAAGAATCAGGCCCGAGTATTGCGCATAGGCGACCGTGCCCTGGATGCTTCCCGAGGTCTGTTCCTTGACGGCAATGTTCACGTCGATCTGATCGTCAGTTCCCGCCACCGCTGGCGTTTCCACATTGACTTCGCTGAAATAGCCAAGTCGTTCAAGGCGAACTTTGGACAAGTCGATCAACGCGGTGGATGCCCAGCCACCTTCGAGCTGACGCAATTCTCGACGCACCACCTCGTCCTGGGTGGTCTCGTTTCCCGTGACTGAAATACGTCGGACATAGGTGCGACGGCCTGTATCCACAAAGAATTTGACATCCGCGGTGCCGTCATCCTTGGTTTCAGGCACGCCGGATACACTTGCAAAGGCATAGCCTGAATTGCCGAGCGCCGCAGTAATACGTTCTTCGCTCACAGTGACTAATTCTTGCGAGTAGAGGTCGCCTGGACCCACAAGAATAAGCGCCTCCAGGATATCTGGATCTTCGTCGCCGATCTCGCCAATGATGGATACGTCTCCGACGGTGTAACTTTCGCCTTCGTCTACATTGATCGTGACGTACACCTCATCGAGATTCGGCGTGATGCTCACAATCGCCGAGGTCACCGCAAAGTTCACGTAGCCCTGATCGTGATAAAAGGACTCCACGGATTCTAGGTCGCCCGCGAGTTTTTCCCGCGAGTACTTGTCGTCGTTGCGGAAAAAGGACAACCAGTTCGGGTGCTTCAATTCAAGCTCATCAAGAAGCTCCGCATCGTCAAAAAGACTGTTGCCAACAAAATTGATCTGCCGGATTTTCGAGCTGTCGCCTTCGACAACATCAATGCTGATCGACACCCGATTGCGTGGCAGCTCTTCCACGTTGGTGTCTATGGCGGCGTTGTATCGTCCCTGCGCCACGTACTGACGTTCAAGCTCAAGGTCCATGCGCTCCAAGGTGGCGACTCGAAATATCTCACCTTCCGCGAGCCCCTGATCGGCAAGCCCTTCCAAGAGCGCTTCTGTCTCGATCGCCTTATTGCCGTCAATGGTGATGGTATCGATGGCGGGCCGTTCCTCAACAGAAACTATCAGCACACCCCCTTCGCGAGACATTTCCACATCGTGAAAGTAGCCGCTTCGGAACAATTGGCGAACGTAAAAGGCGGAATCCTCTTCGTCCACGTCATCACCAACTTCAATCGGCAAGAGATTGAACACGGTGCCCGCGGACACGCGCTGCAATCCTTCAAGACGTATGTCTGTCACTCGAAACGTCTCGGCAAGGCCCGGCATGGAAGCCGGCAACAGGAAGCAAATCGCAACGAGGCGTAGCGTTCCTATCAGAGTTTCATTCAGCTTACGCATGTATCTTCAATACTATTGAAAGATCATAATAAAAGCGTAACTACTCGCGCCCCTTGACATTATATGACAATGCCGCCTTGTGTGGGTAGGAAATGGGTGAGCAGACCATCAGAGGCGACATAGCGACAGGTTCCTATAGTGTCAAGGAGGGCGAATAATTACAGAAAAGCATGGTATACCGACTGCGCTTGCAACACATCCTTTCGATGCCACAACGGGCAATTCTCATGGGAGTGACTCATTTGAGTAGATTCACGACATCGTTATAGATGGCAATTCCCATCAAGAGCACGATAAAGGCAATGCCAACCATACCGCCAAGGACTTGGATGCGCGGAGGCAAGCGCCGCCGCGTGACACCTTCAATACTCGCCAAGAGCACATGGCCGCCGTCAAGCAGTGGCAGCGGAAGGAGATTGATTAAGAAAAGGTTGATCGAGAGGAGCGCCAAGACCTGTAGAAAGGTCGCAGGCCCCATGCGCGCCGAATCGCGCGCCACCGAAGCAATTGTCAACGGACCTCCAACGCCGGAGGTATCCACCTCGCGAGTAAACAACTTGCCGATAAACTCAATCAGCAGACCAGACAGCTCGTAGGTTTCTCTGATCGCGGCCGGAATTGCTTCGATGGGGCCGAAGCGCACCTCCTGCATGGCAAGACCCACGCCGAGAAACCCTCGACCGTCCTGCTCGCGAACACCAAGACGCACGCGCAACTCACGCGGCTCGCCGGCGCGGTCCACGCGAATCCAAAGCGTCTCATCCGGCCGACTTGCGAGCGCGTCTATGGTGCCGGAAATCGATTCCATAGGCATCCCGTCCACCGCAAGGATGCGATCAAACTCACGAATTCCGGCCTCCTCGGCGGCTGACCCCTCCACCACCGAGCCAACAATGTACTGACTGGAAAACCTAAGTCCGAGCGACCCTAGTGGAAACTGCTGCGCCTCTTGCTGCGGCCAATCGCTGACATCAAGCCGATATGATCGCGTGGGGGCGCTTGGCTTTCCGAGCCGACCGGTCTCCAAGAAAATATAGCCCCCATCGCCGATGCGCCTGATGATACTTGTGCCTACTTTGGCTGCCGTGGGCGTATCTCTACCATCGACTCGGACAATCAGTTCGCCTTCTCCCACTCTCGCCTCGTCGGCGATAGACCCAGGTTCTATGACACCGGTCACCGGATAGGGCTGCAGCGAACCCAACAAAAGCACAGCCCACAGCGCCACAAACGCGAGCACCAGATTCGCCAAGGGGCCGGCTACCGCAATGATGATTCGTCTCGGCGCGGACGTGCGGTCAAAAGTTTGGTCTTCATCGCCTTGCTTGAAATCTCTATCGTCCGTCTGCAGCATTCGCACGTAGCCACCAAGCGGCATCCAGCCGATCACCCACTCGGTGCCGCGTGTGTCCATATGCTTGATAAGCGGTGTGCCGAATCCTATGGAAAAACGCAGCACCCGAACGCCGCAAGCGCGTGCCGCAGCGTAGTGGCCGAACTCATGCACGGCGACCAATACTATGA
>CAZNYE010000051.1:0-1549 GCA_964577185.1 uncultured Pseudomonadales bacterium
AGTATATTCAAATCGCGCTTTCTTCACTTCGAGACCGCGATCTCGAAGGTGTTTAGCGAGAGATTGTTCGATGAGGCGGGTACCCAAGTAGGGTAGATCGCGAACGTCGAAGGTCTTAGTAGGGTCATCAATGGTCTGCCCAGAAAGAAAGATGAGCCGGACTGTGGATCCAGCCGGTCGGTCTAGTGAATACCGATATGAAGTGTTCGTTGGGCGTCTGGTCCTCAGTATTTCGCTTGACCGAGTCCAATCGTCACAATCCAGGTACGGCAGATCCAAGAGGGTGGGGTCCAATTCTACAGGAAAGGAGTTTATTAAAAGGGCCCTCATGAGGAATCTTCGAGAGGTTGGCTATACGGCGTGGGAGACAAGTGAGGCGGTAGTAGTAGTTCCGAAAGTTGGACGGCGATCTTGGGGCGCACTTTTCTGATCTACTGACCAAAAGCATTATAGCGGAATCTTGGGTAAAGTGTCGGGCGAAACCCGGACAGTGCGATAGCGTGGACTTCGTCAGGGTGGAAAGAAGACAACCATGGCGAAGAGGCGGAGATTCACATCGGGGTTCAAGTCGCGTGTGCCGAAGGAAGCCTTGGCGGGACGTCGCGTACCTTTTCGGCTTTAGTTACGGGTGCAACGAAAGAGTCTTGGTGAGTGCCATTCGAGATCGGAATTACGTTTGAACAGGAAGAACTGTTGGCTTCCTCCGGAAGAACTGCAAACTTACCGTCATTCCTGTACAAATGGCCCAACGTACAAACCGACTCGGAGTTGGACCGCTGGTGCCAAGAATTGAAGAGCCTCGCCAAGGAAACGACCTATGCCACTCGCATGCGAACTCTAGCGGCCCGTTTCTACCAGCACCGCAGCTGACATCTGGAACTTCGAACCGCCCGCGCCTGCCCCGACAAGAAGCGACCTACACATCGGCTCACTCCGCACGGATGCGCTCATGATGGTCTGAAAACGCCTTCTCTGTTCACCGCCGGACAATAGGAAGCCTACTCCGGGTGGGCCGTACATCGTCTGAAATCACGGGCTCGAGTGCTCGATCGAATCTAATCACCTGGAGAGCCAGGGGCCGCCACTGCACCCCTAGCGGGTTCTTGGCGAAGTGTCCGCATACGGCTCCGCCAGCAGCGGTCTCGCTTGTGGGCCTCCTGCACGAGTCGCGCCAAAATTAGCTCGGGCCAGCAGTTCGGCGACCATCTTCGCAGTCCATCAGCACCGTGTCAGGAAGGCGATGCCCATCGAGTCCGGCCGCAATGCATTGGGGTAGGTGGTCAGCCTTCCCGTGCCAACGTTGCGTTCCGAACACTCCACAGCAATAGGAGGCGCGTGCGGGACTCATATAATCAATGACGCCCATGCGCCCCCGCCGCACCCCGCCCATGCGCCGGTTGAACCCTTTCCGGTCGCACTTGCCGTCCGCGTAGCGCGTCGCCAGCTCCGCTGCCTCCGACTCCGTCGCCCGCAGTAGCTCCTCGGGCTTGCGCCGGCGCTCGGCCGCCACCAGCGGGTTGCAGCACACCAGCAGGCGCTCGCCGAGGGA
>CAZNYE010000052.1:0-4183 GCA_964577185.1 uncultured Pseudomonadales bacterium
ATAATCTGTGGAGGGCCTGATTCATGCCTGCCTCTACTTGGGACCCTGCCCATCATCGACAAGAATCACGGCTCCGGTCACCGCCTCGGAAGCCGGCGAGACAAGGTATAACAGAGTCGAGTCAAGTTGCGCCGGGTCGCCGATGCGTTTGCGTGGCGTATGCGGTGCGAGCTGACCTATGCGCTCTTGCATGCCGTCCATCATTTCGGACTCGAAGGCACCGGGGGCTATGCAATTGACGTTGATGTTGAATCTCGACCACTCCACCGATAGGGCCTGGGTCATGCGCACCACGGCCGCCTTGGTGATCGAGTAGAGCGCGGCTCCGTTGCCGTCATATCGGAAGGCGCCTGTCGAGGCGATATTGACTATGCGGCCATCGAGCCTGTGTTCCATGAGTCGGCGCGCAAATTCACAGGAAAGGATGTAGGGCGAGCGCAGATTGGTGCCGAGCACCAGGTCGATGAACTCGATGGACATTCGCGTCGCGCGCTCGGCATCGGGAATACCGGCGTTGTTCACCAAGATAGTGACGGGACCAAGCGAGTCCTCGGCCTGCGCAATCACTCCCATGAGGTTCGCATCGTCATTGACATCAAGCCTTAACGGCAGGGCCGTGCCACCGTCGGCGCGTATTTCCTCTGCCAGTGCATCCAAGCGCTCGACTCGACGACCGGTGAGCACAACCCGGGCACCACACTTCGCCAGCACTTTGGCGAACCTGTGGCCGAGACCCGAAGTGGTGCCTGTCACTAAAGCAGTCTGCCCGGAAAGATCGGTGGATGTATAGGGGAGAGGAAAGCTCATGGGTGGGTTCGATCAACAACGCGCATCAAGGGTAAACGGGCATTGTGCTACAAGTCATAGGCGACTGCCCATATGCGATGTCATTCTTGCTCAGCACTCGACTCAATTCCGAACGACTAAGCTGCGGGTGTCGCCTACTATAAGGAACTGATCGAACGTCGGCGATGGCCTTGACTTTGTGCAGCTTCAATAGTGCCACGAAAATATCGATATCATGTGTCGAGTGGCCCACGGTATAGACTGTTCGGCTGTCCTTGCGAATGCTCATTTCGGCTTTTCCATCACTGCGGCCACCGGCTTGTAGCAGTTTTCTTGGAAGGGTTCTCCAAGGCTTACCGTAAGAAGACTCTCTCTCGCTCAATCGATAGCGGCCATTATCTCGATTAAGGTATGACCGCTCGATATCGGGGTCGGTTACCCAAAGACCATAGCGAGAGCCTCCAAATCGAAAGCAAGCTGGACACGTCTCTTAGAATTGCCGAAGGCCTCAGAAGGCGCGAATACGTGAAGGTCCAGGAACTCGACACGAATCAATTTCAGTGAGCTACTTTCTTTAGCCAGCTCCGTTAGGGGAATGTGGTCGTTCTGGCCATTGAACGTGCAGTGCCCGTTCTGCCACAAGGCACCGCGATTTTCAGAGAAGGGAACCAAATTCTCCCAAGTGATCTCTGCTACTTTCGACCAGTAGTGCTCAGGGTCCAGCAGCCGGTTTTCTTGCTGATAACCCTCGGGGCAAGGATTAAGAACTGGGATGTCCAGTACGTCCAATAGTTTGGGGTCACTGCCATCTTCGTATTGGCGCTCGTACTCTGAGACCTCTTGATGCTCGCGCTCGCTCACGGGACGAACCCACCCTCCCAAGCGGTCTCTAGAATACTCTCTCCCAGCAATACAGCGACCGCTTAACTTCCGAGAATTAGCAAGGCAAACTATTCTCTTCGTGCTCACCATTCAACTGCCGTTCAAATCTTTGAGTCTACCTTAAAGCCAAGTCCTTTCGGCGGCTTGAGTATGAACGTGAAAGACGTAAACCGCCCCCCTTCTCATTGATGTGTAGAGGTCAAATCTGAGATCGAATCAGTCTCGACCGCCCGAGCCACTGCCAGCCCTCCACTCACTTCGCGTGCCCTCGGTGTACCATTGCGCCCATGAACACGCGCGAGAGAATTCAGCAGCGGCTGCAAGCCGTCTTCGAGCTCTCTCATGTGGAGGTCTTGGATGAAAGCGCCGGGCACCGGAGCGGTCCCGGAGCCGAAACACACTTTCGCGTTGTGCTCATCAGCGAGGACTTCTCTGGAAAGACACTCTTGCAAAGACATCGCGCGGTCAATGCCTGCCTGAAAGAAGAGCTTGCGGGCGGTGTACACGCCTTGGCACTCAACACCTACACTCCAGAAGAGTGGCAAGCGCGGGAAGAACTGGCCAGAGCATCCCCACCCTGCGCAGGTTCAAGCTAAGAGCGACGCGTCGATTCAGCATGTCGATTCAGGTTGATAGCGGGTATCTGCTCGCCTCTGTTCAGAGCCCAAGTGCTCTGCGAAACACGCTCGCAAGCCAATTGAACGAAGCTGACCTCTTAGGCACACTCATCATCGCGCCTGAGGGTCTCAATTGGTCGCTGTGCGGTGAACTCGCCGCGCTCGAAGTCTTTCATGAATTCCTGCAAGGCTTCAATTTCGATGGCCTTGTCCGCAGCATACGCACCCCCGCAAATGAAGCACCCTTCGAACGCCTCAAGCTCCGCGTACAGCCGGAATTGGTGACCAGCGGACTAGACCCGGACACACTGCCAGACATGGGTGGAACCCACATCGCGCCAGAAGCCTTCAATGCCCTGCTCGACGAACCCGGCATGCGGCTGATTGATGTGCGGAATCATTACGAAATCGAGATCGGTAGTTTTCAGCAGGCGGAAAACCCTCGAACCAGAGACTTCGGAGAATTTGCCCAATTCATTGAAGCGTCTCTGGCTTCAGTGGAGAAATCCACACCACTCACGCTCTATTGCACAGGCGGTATTCGCTGTGAGCGAGCGTCGCAATTGCTCTTGAGCAAGGGATTCGAACATGTTTATCAACTCGCAGGCGGTATATTGGCCTACTTGAAGGCCGTACCCCCCTCCGAGCAGAGGTTCGTTGGCGAGTGCTTTGTCTTCGACGGTCGCGTGAGTCTGACCCATGAGCTCGAGCCGGGGAACTATCAACTGAATGGCGCGAGGATAGAACCCAAGCCAATTCCTCAAGCGCCAAGCTACTCCAAGAGTGGCATAAGCGCTTCCCAGACGATGTCCCTCATCAGGGATTGAGCCCGAGCGTTGGGATGTATGCCGTCAGACTGCATCAGGGAGGGATCCGTGGCTATGCCTTCGAGGAGAAAGGGGATCAACACGCTGCCGGTGGTTTCCGCCACCTGCGTGAACACCTCCTGAAATTCTCTTGAGTACCTTGGACCGTAATTCGGTGGCACCATCATGCCCGCAAGGATCACTTTTGCGCCTTGGGCCTTGGCAAGGCGCACCATGGATAAGAGGTTCTCGCGCATGGCCGCGATCGAATAGCCTCGTAAAGCGTCATTACCTCCCAGCTCCAAGACAAGAAACTGAGGAGCGTGTCTTTTCAAGGCACCTGGCAAACGCGCCAAGCCGCCGCTCGTGGTCTCTCCAGACACACTCTCGTTGATGACCTGATAGGATAGACCATGTTCGGCAACCCGTTCATCGAGCAGCCACACCCAGCCGGTTTGCTCGTTGGGCAAGCCATAGCCAGCACTGATACTGTCACCAAATACGAGAATCGTGTCTGCGTGGGCGCGGGTCAGTCCGCCGGTTACCAGCAACGCACAAACGCAAGCTAGTAAGAGTCCTGTTCGTATGAAGACGATGGTCAACAAGTTCATTGGTGCCTTTGAGGTAAGTAAGAGGGTCGAGGTCGCCACGGGCGAACTTACCATACTTGACGAGCTCAGCTTGGCTCTTGACAAGGGTGAGCGGACAGCCATCGTGGGACAGTCTGGGTCGGGCAAGACCACACTCCTCAGCATTCTCGCAGGACTTGATGTGGCCACTTCCGGTAGCGTCTGGCTCGCTGGCAATGAGCTCTCGACGCTCGATGAGGATGGCCGCGCCCGGCTTCGCAAGCAGTATGTGGGCTTTGTGTTTCAGACCTTTCAGCTGCTGACCAGCCTCACCGCGCTCGAAAACGTCATGTTGCCAGCCGAGCTGCGCGGTGATAACGATGCGGACAAACGCGCGGCCGAGTGCCTTGAGCGCGTCGGCCTCGGCCACAGATTGCATCACTACCCGGCCAAGCTCTCAGGCGGAGAGCAGCAGCGTGTGGCGCTCGCAAGGGCGTTTGCGACCAACCCGGAAGTGCTCTTC
>CAZNYE010000053.1:0-9121 GCA_964577185.1 uncultured Pseudomonadales bacterium
TGAATGCACAGGGGGATGAACTGCCGCATAGCCCGAGGGCTGTTTTGAAGCGTCAGGTGGCACGTGCCCACGAGCTTGGGCTTGAGGTCAAGATTGGATCTGAACTTGAGTTCTACATATTCGATGAATCCTTTGACTCGGCGGCCGAGAAGGACTACCGGGAACTCAAGACGGCCGGCCGCTATATCGAGGACTACCATATCTTTCAGACCACCAAGGAGGAGTCCTTGATCCGCGCCGTGCGAATCGGCATGGAAGGTGCGGGCGTGCCTATCGAATTCTCCAAAGGCGAATGGGGGCCGGGACAGGCCGAAATAAATCTGCGTTATGCGGACGCGCTGGAAATGGCGGATAGGCATGTCATCTACAAGAACGGCATCAAGGAAATCGCCTGGCAACAGGACAAGGCTGTCACCTTCATGGCCAAATGGCATGACGAGCTTGCCGGGAACTCCTGTCATATACACGCCTCGCTCTGGGATGCCGAGACAGGCGCATCCTTGTCTGTTGACCCATCTGGTGCCCACTCCGCTCACCCAAACAACCTGACACCCCGGTTTCGTTCCTGGATTGCTGGGCAGCTCTCCCTCGCATCTGAAATCACTCTCTTCTTGGCGCCCTTCGTCAATTCCTACAAGCGATTCAAGGAAGGTTCCTTCGCGCCCACGCGCATCGCCTGGAGCCGCGACAATCGCACCGCCGGATTCCGCTTGGTGGGGTCTGGAGAGAGTCTGCGCTGCGAATGTCGCATTCCGGGCGGGGACTGCAATCCATATCTTGCCTTCGCGGCGATCATCGCGGCGGGCTTGCATGGCATGGAGGCAGGACTCGAGCCGCCACCAATTCTCAAGGGTAATCTCTATGAGCGCGGTGATCTTGAGGAAGTGCCCATGAACCTGCGTGACGCCATATACGCCTTGGATTCGAGCGCCCCCATGCGCGAGGCGTTCGGCTCCGAAGTAGTCGAACACTATCTGCACGCGGCGCGCTGGGAACAATCGGAGCATGATCGGCAGGTCACCGACCTCGAACGACGGCGCATGTTCGAGCGCGGGTGATACTTGGAGCGTGTCTCATTGACATGGCGGTCGCAGCGCCTACACTGCGTCGATTCTTTCTGGTTCCTTGGAATTACGGAGGCGTCTCTTGCGAAGACGTGAGCTGCTCACGATTTCGACCGTGCTGCTTGGGGCTGGTGTCGGTGAGCGCCTCACGAGGGCGGTGCTTGCCGGGGTTGAAGTGTCCTCTGGGGCGGCTTCCTCGAAGTTCGCGGAATCTCAGCGTTTGGCCGTAGAAATTCTGTGCGACATGATCATCCCCACGACCGACACGCCCGGTGCCGTCGAGGCCGGCGTGTCAGATTTTGTCGCCACCATCGTTTTCGACTGGTACACGGAATCAGAACGGACTGCCTTCTTTGATGGCTTGCAAGCGCTCGATGAGCATTGCCTTGCCAAGGAGCATGTTCCGCCATGGCAAATCCCCTTTCGTGGCAAACGGTTGAGAGATCTCTACCAACAAGACTATTTCGTTCAAAGCCAGAACTACGCCTTCAATGAAACCACGCGGCACTTTTTTTCAACAATGATTCAGAAAACCCCTATGTCTACGACCCCAAGGAGTTCCTCTGGTTTCGCGCCGATGTGGTTGGCGGCAAATCTCTTCTTTGGGGGCGACAGGTCTATCGCTGGAGCGACCTCGACTTCGAGGCCAACAAGAAGGACGGTCACGGAATCGACTGACCAATTCGTTACGAGGACATAGCGCCCTGGTATGGCTACGTCGAAGAATTTATGGGCGTCAGCGGACAGGCTGAAAACTTGCCGCATCTTCCCGACAGCCTGTTCCTGCCTGCGATGGAGATGAACGTTGTTGAGAAACACGTCAAGACGCGGATCGAGGATCAATTGCCGGGTCGAAAAGTGACCAACGGGCGTACAGCGGTCTTAACCCAGCCGCACAAGGGCCGCGCAGCATGTCACTACTGCGGCCCTTGCGAGCGCGGTTGTTCCGCGGGTGCCTACTTCTGCACGCAAAGCTCCACGCTTCCCGCCGCGCAGCGAACCGGAAACCTCACGCTCAAGCGGATTCGGTGAGTGCCTACCCTATGTAGACAACCGCATGGAACTTGATGCGCATCAGGTGGACCCCTTTGGCGTTCCACAGGTGCGATTTCACTTCCGGTTCGGCGAGAACGAAGCAAAGATGCGCGAGGATATCGCACGCGAAGGTGAGGCAATGCTCAAGAGTGCCGGTGCTATCTTCACCAACAGCTTCATTACCGAATCAGTGGGTGGCCATAGATTCACCTTCCGTGCGCATACACCTCGACACTTTTCACATGCACATCGAAGAACAGAGCGTCTACTCGGCGATCCTGCACGCTGGAGAAGATCTCGTCTATATGGATGCGAGCGAGAGCGACCGAGGCACGCCCGGAAAGGGTCAGGTGCATTGGCAGGAAGTTGCGCGTGCCCTCCGAGACATAGAATACAAGGGAGATTGCGTCATCGAGTCCTTTACTTCCGAGTGCGAGACGATCGCTGCCGCGGCAGCCATATGGCGACCGCTGGCTCCTTCACAGGACGAGCTCGCGAGTGAGGGCTGCCGTTTCCTGACGGATATGTTTTCATCCGAGAGGGACACACACCAAAAGACACCTGCTATGGAGGTTCCAAGCTCGGCGGATCTGATAGTTGGATCGTCACCGACCCAGTGACCCCGTTGTAAACCATTTTCACATGCCGCAAGAGCGTCCTGCCAATGAGCGCACCGTGAGACTGGCCTCCAGCAAAGAGATGCACACCGGCAAACCGGCCCGATAGCACGACCCCCAACTCAGGGATAGATATCTGCGCGAGATGGACGTTCACTTCGGCCGACCCGTGAGCCCCCGCTACTTGTCTGCGGTCAATGATCGGCAATCCTGCCTCGACGGCAATAGATGAATCTAAGCAACTTTCACTTGCGCCTGTATCGACCAAGGCATCGTAGTCGGCGTTTAACAAGCTCATTTCGCCATCATGACGATATTCTGGATCGAAACCTATACGCACACGAAGCGTGGGGCCAAATCGGAGTAGCGCATCTGGCTGACCGGGGAAACCACATTCACTCTGCAGCATTTGTTCCCGCCAGATTGTAGATGACGGAGGCCGGTAACGTAATCGGAGCAGCCCCGACTTCTCTGATCAGATAGGGCCCGCGACCGAATCTTTCAACCGCATAATCCGCCGCCTGTTCGAAGGTGTCATAGAGTCCCACCACTTTTTCGTGATGCACAATCACCCACTTGCCCAAGTAATCTGTTTCGAGTTCACCGCGCACTCCTTCATAGGCAGCGATCTCATTGGACAGGGTTGGCGCTGGCACGTTTCCCATTCGAACCATTTCCTCCTCAACAGGTCTAAAGCATGGCCGCTAGGGCATCCAAAAGTGGCCAGTTGCTACCAGCGAAGACAAGAGTAGAGCCACTCATAACATGATCAGCCTACAGTAGGATTCTGGCCCGAGAATCCCCGATCAAGAATCTCACGCACCAGTTTGTCAAGAGAATTCGAGAAATCGCAGCGTTCCACATCAGACACAAATTCACTCCAACCGCCAAAGCGGCGACTAAACGTACTTGGAGACACGAACGGGCCATTCTTATACTTCAAGTTCTCAAGAACAGTGTGATTCAATGGGAAATTACGCTCGTCTTCTCGGATTTCGAACGCCTTCTTCAAGAGCAAGTACACAAGCACAAGCTCAGTTTGCTGATATGAACGCTGTTTTGCTTTTCGCTTAGAAATACGTAGCTCTTTCAAGAAGGAGTCGTAATTTCCCCACCTTGTTCGGTAGTAGCTCGTCCTATACCTGCCATGCAGATCCAGGTCCGATTGGGTTGGAATTCGCCCAAGTTGACCCTGAAGCTTCCGAAAGGCATCTATCAATTGTTCTTTACTTACACCTCGTTCAACATGGGGAGTGTCATTGCACTCCCTTTGCAAGCGAGTAAACGGATAGGAAGAGAAACAGTTTCTAGAATAGCGGGAGTGCAGATTCATATCGTCCAATGTCGGAGTATGTGACACGATTTCTCGAACCCTCTTGTACTCTTCTCGAATGGCCTCGTCGGTATGAAGAGTAATGTTGTCCGTCATGCTTGAAGGCCCTTATGTCAAACAAGAAAGTGCACACCCACGTATCGCAACAAGATACACCACATGTATCCCGTTTGCTCATTACAGTCGCCGAGCTCAAGGCCTTCTATCGCGATTCGGAGGTCGTGCAGCGGTGGGTGCGCCGCGGTTCCGGCGGTAGCGGGCCGGCCTGTACTAGCCGAAATCGCCGTCCGTCACATGGGATCGTATTTTGATCCAACGCAGTACCAGAAAGGGTTTCAAACCAGCGATTCTCATTTTTGCGCCTGACCTCGCTGTTCGCCACACAACAGCCCTTCTTTTCGATACGAAATGTGCCAATTGAACTGTCCAACCGTTGCGCGAATAAGGTCAGAAACCAATATGCGAACCACTGGATTCAAACTGGGTCCAACTTAGCTTTGCCGACTTTGTGTTAGATTCATTTGGACTGCGCTGCAAAGTGCTCATTGCAAAGACAACAGAGGCGAAATTGCGAGCCATCACCAAAAGCAACGATCAGCAAGAGCGCGCCGACCTCGCTGCGGCGTTCCGTTGGACGGTCCGGCTCAAGATGCATGAGGCGGTGGCGAATCACTTTTCTCTGGCTGTGGATGAAGCGGGCAAGCGATTCTTGATAAATCCCAACCAGCGTCACTTCTCGCTGATCAAGGCGAGTGATTTGCTCCTGCTTGATGCCGATGATCCCAGCGTCATGGATTCACCCGATGCGCCAGACCCAACCGCTTGGGGATTGCATTCGTCCATTCATCGTGTGTGTCCCCATGCGCGCTGCATCATGCATACCCACGCGACGCATGCGACTGTGCTGTGCACCCTCGCCGACAGCAACTTACCGCCGATTGATCAGAACACCGCGATGTTCTATCAGCGCTATGTAATCGACGAGCACTATGGGGGCCTTGCATTCGAAGAAGAAGGCATGCGCTGTGCCGCACTTCTCAACGAATCTGGCAAGAAGGTCATGATCATGGGCAATCACGGCCTGCTGGTGATTGGAGAGACGGTCGCGGATGCCTTTCATCGCCACTACTATTTTGAGCGCGCTGCAGAGACCTACATCAAGGCGCTGCAAACCGGTCAGCCGCTGCGGATATTGCAGCATGAGATCGCCGAAAAGGCGGCGCGTGAACAGGAGGAGGACGGAATTCAGGCGGATCGCCACTGGGGCGACTTGAAGGCGATACTCGATGCCGAAGGGGATGACTACGCCAACTAGTAAGTCTCCCTGAGCGAAAGAGGCTCGGTGGCTTGATCTGCGATAATCTCAGCCTCGCTAAAGGGCAGGTCGACCCAACCACCTTGGGCGTATATCTCCGTCTGGTCACTGTAGAAAGGTGAGTCCGGCTCTGGGGATTGCGAATAGGTCAAGACCTCACAAGCAAAAGCCAAGTCCTGTTCCCCATCGCAGGCCGTCAGGACATCATCGAGCACCAGTTCCGCGCTGTGGTTTCGGTGCGAATAGAGCATTTCCTGAACGTCTTCCGGGGTCACTTGACCGCCGCGTTCAATCAATTCAGACATCATGCTGAGACCCGCGCGCGCGTAGTGACCTCTCCGTTCTCTCCGCACCTATGATCGGCGAGTAGCCTTCAAGCGGTGCGTCTGCATTGGACAACCAATAGCTGTCGTTGGAGTTGGTGACATAATCGACACGAGTCGTGCGCGGCATTTCATCCGGCGGCAAGGTACCTGGCACACTGCTGCGCTCATCCTCATGCCACTCGCATTCTGAACGGCTGCCATCAAGGACGACTGACCATTGACTCGCACCTTCAGGCATGACGCGACAATTCTCCAAGAGGGCAGCATCGACATTGGGCGCCGCGCTAATATCCGCATAGAAGGCGTTGCCATGCCTGTCCGCGGCGATGGTGTTCACCCAATAGATGCCCTGCCGACTGATGGCTGCCTCTATATCCGCCGTTGATGTGGCTTTGCTCAAGGCATCGTAGGTTTCGGCGGTGAGAAAGTTGTCGATCACCGCGTCGCGCACCGCATAGGCACGGCCATCGGCCCACGCCAACGCACCGCTCCGCAGGATGGGGCCATAGTGGCTGAGATAGACCTTGTGTGCTGGGGTTTCCAAGCCGTCTTCACCAGCGACCACAACATCGACACTGCGCGACTCTATGTCGCGGTAGTCGTCATCGTAGCGGTAACGCATAGGATCATCGGGGTGTAATTCGAGTTTGTAGAGCGTGAATCGCAGCGCCGTGGACACGGTGTGTGTCCAAGCCACATCTTGATTGAATCCAATCCCTACCCGTGAGGTGTTGAGCAAGCTAGCCCCCATGACGTCGAGCTCACCCGGAATGGTGAGATGAATCATGTGAAAACGCGATGCGCCCTCCCAGGGATAGTGCGGATTGCCGAGGAGTATCCCGCGACCCGAGGCGCTGAGTTCCGAACCTACGGCCACGCCGTTGCTTCCTAGCCCCAAGGGCGCAGACCATTCGGGGCCATGGCTGGTCCAGCGAATGTCCACCTCATAGCTCGCATCCACGCCAGTCTCGGTGCGCGTCTCAAGGTTGATCTCGCAGGCAGTGAGCAGCAGCCCGCAGGCAATCGCCAATGGCAGAGAGAGAACTTGCTCCTTGTTGAATTTCACTCTTATTCCTTCGTGTCGGTGAATTGATGCTGAGGCACCTGGAACTCCCTAAGACCTTGGCAGGGTCACACCCCTTTGCCCCTGATACTTGCCCTTTCGATCTTTGTAGCTCTCCTCGCAAGGCTCGTCCGCCTGAAAGAACAGCATTTGCGCCACGCCCTCTCCGGCATAGATCTTCGCCGGCAGGTTTGTGGTATTCGAAAACTCAAGCGTCACATGTCCGTGCCACTCTGGTTCCAAGGGTGTCACGTTGACGATGATGCCGCAGCGCGCATAGGTTGACTTTCCGACACACAGCGTCAGGACATCCCTTGGGATACGAAAGTACTCGATGGTACTTGCGAGCGCGAAAGCATTGGGCGGAATCACACAGACATCGCCTTCGACATCGACAAAGCTGCGCTCATCGAACGCCTTGGGATCCACGGTCGCCGAGAAAATATTGGTGAATACCTTGAACCCTCTGGAGCAGCGAACATCGTAGCCATAGCTTGAAACGCCGTAGGAGATCACCCGGCGCCCTTCGACCTGAGAGACCTGACTCGCCTCAAAGGGTGCGATCATGTCCTCTTCAAGTGCCATCTTGCGAATCCAGTGGTCGGCTCGTATGCTCACTTAGTCGTCCTCCACGGAGATCTTCGGACCCGAAGCCCTTTGCCTTGAGACCTGCCAGAGACGCGCCGCCATGTGTCTCGCGGCATCACGAAAGAGCAGTGACGCTGGGTCTGTTGAATCCTCGCTGACAACGGGCTGGCCCCCGTCCGTCGCCTCGCGTACGAACAGTGACAGCGGAAGGCGTCCGAGCAGCGGAACACCATACTCTCCCGCGACTCGTGTTCCGCCGCCATCCCCAAAGAGCGGATGCTGTGCACCGCAATCGGGGCACTCAAACAGACTCATGTTCTCAACCACGCCAAGGATGGGGATGTCCACCTTGCGGAACATCTCTATGCCCTTGCGTGCGTCTATGAGCGCTATGTCTTGCGGTGTGGTGACGATCACCGCTCCCGACACCGGCGCGTTTTGCGCCATGGTGAGTTGAATATCACCTGTTCCTGGCGGCATATCAACGATTAGGTAATCTATGTCATGCCATGCCGTCTGACCCAAGAGCTGTCTGAGCGCCCCGGTGGCCATGGGTCCGCGCCACACCATGGGTGTTCGATCGGATGTCAAGAAGCTCATTGACATGCATTGCAGTCCATGGGCGCGAATTGGCTCGAATCTCTGTCCATCGAGGGTGCGCGGACGACGACCATCGGCGACGCCAAGCATGATTCCTTGGCTCGGACCATAGATGTCGGCATCGAGCAATCCGACCTTGGCACCCTCGGTCTTCAGCGCCATGGCGAGAGAGACCGCCACGGTGGACTTGCCGACACCGCCCTTTCCCGAGCCCACTGCAATCACATTGCGCACACCCGGGAGCCGCAGCCCTTCTCCAGCATCATGCACCGGAGCACGAAACTCAATCTCAACGGGACCGTCAAAGGCTGCTTGCAGATTCTCCTTGAGGCCCTCGGCGGGATAGCCGAGGGTGAGACGCAGAGCCTGCGGAGTTGTCTGCAAGGAGCCGAGTTCGCTGAAGGGACGCTTCAGATAGGGATCCTGAACTTCGGCTGGGTTCATGCAAGACTGTCCAAGAATTGCTCGGCATCCAGAGCCGCCATGCAGCCGAATCCCGCCGAAGTGATGGCTTGGCGGTAGACATGGTCGGCGACATCGCCCGCGGCGAAGACACCTGGAACGCTGGTGGCCGTCGCATTGCCCTCAAGCCCACTCGTGGTTCGAATGTAGCCATCCTTCATATCGAGTTGGCCTGCAAAGATGCCGGTGTTGGGGGTGTGTCCTATGGCGATGAACACACCCATGACATCGAGATCCTGAGTTGCCCCCTGCTTATGGAGTATGCGCGCTCCCGTGACGCCCGACTCGTCACCCAAGACTTCCCGCAGGGTGTGATTCCACAGGGGTTCGATGTTTTCACGCGCGAACAACCTTTCCTGCAGGATTTTCTCCGCGCGCAGGGCATCGCGCCTATGCACCAAGTACACCTTGCTACACAGGTTCGAGAGATAGAGCGCTTCCTCGACCGCGGTGTTGCCTCCACCCACCACCGCCACCTCCTGGCCACGATAGAAAAAGCCATCGCAGGTCGCGCACGCGCTCACCCCGCGGCCAAGAAATGCCTGTTCGGATTCGAGTCCAAGATATTTGGCGGAGGCACCGGTGGCGATGATCAATGCATCGCATTCGTGTATTCCTTGGTCGCCGGTGAGTTTGAAGGGCGGACTGGACAAATCGGCGCGCTCGACTTGGTCATTAATGACCTCCACCTCGAGCCGTTCCATATGTTCCGCCATAT
>CAZNYE010000054.1:0-4321 GCA_964577185.1 uncultured Pseudomonadales bacterium
TTGATTCTGACCTTTCTGTGCCTTGCGAGCCTTTCAGCCTCAAAACACATCCTCCACCGCATCTCGGTCGCTGGTGTCGGCGATGGTTTCTATGCCGGGCGAGTGCTCTTCAAAAAAGTACTCGAATATCGCGTCCTCATCCCCTGGAGCGGCAGGTTCCCCTGTGCTCTTGTTGATTCGTACGGAGATCACGCCATCAGGCTGAACCAGTGGTGCCTGTGGAATCTCGGACAGGGCCGTCTTCATGAACTCAATCCAGACTGGCAGCGGCAGGCTCGAACCTGTTTCATTGCTGCCGAGCGCACGGTTGTCGCTGAAGCCCATCCATACAACGCCAACCAGGCTCGGATGAAAGCCGTTAAACCAGGCATCGGCTTCGTTTGTGGTGCCGGTCTTGCCGGAAATGTCCTTGCGCGCGAGTGCGAGCGCACGGCGTCCAGTGCCTCGGCTGATGACATCCTGGAGCATCGACCTCATAATGAACGCATTGCGCTCGTCGAGTACGCGGGGAGCGGGGAGCACATATCCGGTCTCGGACTCGCACAGCTCGCAGGCGCTTCTATGCACCGGTCGTTCGAGCACCCTTCCATCTGTTCGGCGCACCTCGGTAATGGCGTGAGGCGCTACGCTGAATCCGCCGTTCGCGAACACCGCGTAGGCTCTTGCCATATCAAGCGGTGAAACGGCGAGCCGTCCCCCACCTATGGCGATCTGGGTGTTGGGTTCCACGCCTTCAAGATCAAACCCAAATCCCTCAAGGTGGCGCATGGTCTGATCAATGCCAGTCGCTTGCAACACTCGAATTGATACGAGGTTGATTGACCGGTACAGTGCCTCCCGCAGCCGGGTCTCACCATGAAATCGACCGCCGTAATTTTGCGGTCGATAGACGCGAGACACATCCTGTGTGTCAAAAGTGATCGGCGCATCCATGAAGATGTTGGCGGGTGTGATACCGCGCTTTAGCGCGGCCGAGTAAACAAAGGGTTTGATGCCTGAGCCGGGTTGACGCTCGGCCAGCAGTGCGTTGTTGAACTGCTTCAAGTAGAAGTTGAAGCCGCCAACCAGGGCGCGAATAGCCCCGTCCCAGGGGTCGAGTGCGACCAACGCTCCCTGAATGTCGGGCACCTGCGAAAGCGCCATGCTGCCTGACACGTTCTGACGAAGGCGAATCAGGTCGCCTATCTCCACCACCTCATCGGCAGTCCTTGGTGCACGGCCACGAAACTCCTGATTGACATAGGGTCGCGCCCAGCGTATGCCATCCCAGTCCACAAGGTGCGTACTCCCGAAGCGATCGACGGAGGTGAAGTTCTTTTCTTCGACTTTGGTGACCACCGCCGGTTCGAGCGGGCCGTAGGCGGGGGTATCCTCAAGCAGTGTTTCGAAGTCAACGGTCTCTATGTCATCAAATTGATATCGTCGTTCCGGTCCCCGATATCCATGCCGCCTGTCGTAGCTCAGGAGCCCGTCTCTCACCGCGTTCACAGCCGCCGCCTGCTGCCTTGGATCTATGGTGGTGATGGCTTCAAAGCCCTCGGAGTAAATGGCATCGCCATAGCGCGCATGTAGGGTTTGGCGAACCCACTCACCCACATAGGGGGCCGAATAATCGAGTTCTCGATCATAGAGTTTCGCCGTGATTGGAGCCGAGTCCGCCTCTTCAAACTCCTTGTTGCTGATGCTGCCTTGGCGAAGCATGGACACCAGCACCACATGCCTTCGGCGGAGTGCCCGCTCGGGACCATTGACCGGATTGCCAAGGTTTGGCGACTGTGGAATCCCGGCGAGCATTGCGAACTGCGCGAGATTGAGTTGGTGCACTTCTTTGCCGTAGTAGGCGAGCGCTGCGGCCTGCACGCCGTAGGCGCGCTTGCCGAAGGAGACGAGGTTCATATAGGCCTCAAGTATGTCGTCCTTTTCCAGTTCCTGCTCAAGCTTGAAGGCGAGCAGGATTTCCTTGAATTTCCGTACGAAGGTTCTTTCGAAGGAGAGTGCGAGGTTGCGGGCGAGCTGCATGGTGATGGTGCTCGCGCCCGAACCGATTTCACGGTTCCAGACGAGGTAGGCGAAATCGTCGATGAGCGAAACGAAGTCAACGCCGCTGTGCGAATAGAAGCGCTTGTCTTCCGTGTCCAACACCGCACGCACAAGCAGTGGCGGCATTTCTTCGAGATTTAGAGGAATAGCGCGGCGCTCGCCATATTCGGCGAGAAGAGAGCCCTCCATGCCATAAAGACGCAAGGGCGTTTGAATTGGCAGGTTTCGGTAGGTTGATGCATCCGGCAGCGAGGGGTCTATGTAGAGAAACAAGCCCGCGCCGCCGATGAATAGGCCAGAGACGCCCAAAAACCCAAAGAAGAACAGTGCGCGAAACGCCCTTAAGAGTATCGGATTCGCCCGGATTCGGGCGATCAAGAGTTTCGGGCTGAATGCTGACACGAAATCGATCCAATGGCTTACGTGAATTGTGGCAAATGTCTGTGCACGACATTTCTCATTTCGTACTTAGATGCCATTTTCGCACAGCGCGTCTCGGTACCCAATCACACAGAGGATAGATCTATGGCGTTTCATTTGTTCAATCGGCGGCGCAGCTCGGTCGGCATGCACTTTGGAGATCACTGGCTCACCGGTGTGGTACTGGTGCAGGGTGGTGAACTCATTAAACGATGCGATGGGGTGGAACTTGTCGATTTCGACTCGCAAGAAGCCGCCGTTCGAGAATTGACAGGCATGCTCGACGCACGAGGAGGGTCGGTCACTTCGAATGTTGAACCCGGTGAGGTCTTCTCTCGCGTCCTTCAGATGAGTGCTGATTTGGACGATGCCGACATTCACGAGCAAGTGCAGATCGCGGCCAGCGAAGCCTTGGAAATTGACTTGGCGGAAATAGCGCTCGATTACTCGGTGCAAGGTGTCTCCTACGCTTCGGAGGCGAAAGCCGACGTGTTGTTATTCGCCTGCCCTATGGAAGTGGTGGCGCGCCGCGAGTCCCTGCTGACGAGCGCTGGATTGAAGGTGCGTGCGATTGAACCTCAGGAACACTCCTTGCAGCGAGCCTATTGCAACATGGTTCGCGACCTTCCTGATGCGCACCATCGCTATGTCACGGCGATGCTGTCGATGTCGCGAGAGCAGATTGATGTGTGGCTGTTTCGTGGCCGGTCGTTTGAGGATTCTCTACGCCTACCCACCAACACTGGTTGGCAGCGCCTGTGGGATAGCCCCAAGGTGACGAAAGCGCTTAAATCCATGTGCACCACGGAAACCAGGAGTCTGTGTAACCACCTGCACACGGAATCGAAGCAGCGCATAGGCGAACGGGTCGCGCGTTGGTTGCTGCTGCCAAGCAACACTTCTCGCTATATCGCCGATTCGCTGCAGCAAGTGGATTCACCGGTTGCGATCATAGAAATGCGCCCAAACCCGGATTCAGACAAGGCCAATCGGATTCCCAGTGAAGGGGTCATCATGGCATTCGGACTTGCGCTCGCGGGTGCTGGTGCATGACCGATCAGGCGGTCAACCTATTGCCTTGGCGACAGCGTCAAGAGAAAAAGCGACAACGCACCTATTTCTTGATACTGGCAATGTCGGTGGTCCTTCCTGGCTTCGGCGCGTTCCTGCTGCACTGGGAAAAAGGCAAGGAAGTGGACCAATTGCGTCGCGAAGTCAGAGGCTACAGGCTGGCAGGCGAGAGACTGGAGGAGATCAAGCACCAGCAGGCGCTCGTCACAAGCAGAATTGATGAATCCGAGGCTTGGCTGATCGAGTATGAAGTCTTTTTCGAGCGTCGCTTGCTGTTTCTCAAACTGTGGAGCGAGTTGGCCCGGCACCTGCCTGACTCCATCCACTACCGGAGTTTCAAGCTCGACAGATCAAGTCTGACTCTCACCGGCATGACGAGTTCATCTCCCGATCTCGCGACCTACATGCGCCGATTGGAAGCGTCGTCCGTTTTCGTTTCACCCAGGCTTATTGATCTTGAAGACACACCAACAGGGCACCAGTTTGAAATAGAAGCAAGTCTGGCACGCTTGACCGAGGCTCTTTGAGGGTGAGGTATGCATTGGCGGGATATTGAACGAACGATTCCCTCGCTTGCGGACATTCGTTGGAGCGCCCCGCACCAGTGGAAGTTCTCCCATCGCGTGGCGACTTTCTGCCTGGGCACGTCACTTTCCTTCGCCTGCGTTTGGGCGATGGGAGACTCGTACGAGGAATTTGAGTTCGCAACGCGGGAGGCACAGCGCTTAATCGCCTCCAATCAGGCGGCGGAGATTGCCGATGGTCGTTTGCGAGATATGCGGGTCAGATT
>CAZNYE010000055.1:0-4447 GCA_964577185.1 uncultured Pseudomonadales bacterium
GGATGTCACCGAGCTGAACCGGCTGCTCACCTTGCGTCGCGATTTCGTGGCGAATGTTTCGCACGAACTTCGCACACCCCTGACGGTGATTCTTGGCTACCTAGAAACGCTCACCGAGACCGATCTAGGGGAAGAAGAACGGCGGGTGGCACTCTCCAAGCTCGTGAAGCCGGCGCGGCGCATGCAAGCACTGGCCGAAGATTTGCTCACGCTCACCAACCTCGAGTCCTCACCCTATCCAGATGATTCAAAAGTTATCGGTGTGGTGGTTGCGCGAATCTTGGCAACCGTTATTGAAGAGGCTCGTAACATTTCCAAGGGCTTGCACGAATTCACGCTCGAAGCGGACCCATCGCTAGTGACCGAGGGGGTTGCCGACGAACTATTCAGCGCGTTTCACAACCTTGTTATCAACGCGGTTCGTTACAGTCCAGATGGCGGACACATCTGGGTGCGCTGGTACAAGCACTCAGATGGCGCAGTCTTTGAGGTTGAAGATGAGGGTATCGGCATCGCCGCGGAACATCTTTCACGCTTGACCGAGCGCTTTTATCGTGTGGATCTCTTTGGTGCGCGCGTTCGTGGCGGTACGGGTCTTGGACTCGCGATTGTGAAGCATGTATTGAGGCGCCATAACACTGTGCTTAAGATCGAGAGCAGGCTGGGACAGGGTAGCAAATTCTCATGTGTGTTCCCGCGGCATTCCGTAACCAAAAGCGAGTGATCCTCGGTGTTTTCAGCAGTGCTCATTTTGGCGACTGACCCCAATTCTCGGCACAGAACTACGGGTGTTTTTGCAGCAAGCCGCGCCAATTCAACTGCTCAAACACTCTGTCGGATGTGGTCAGTCGCCAAAATGAGAACCACTGCTGTGTTTTGTCCTAAGATGTACTTATCGTGACCGCTCGCCCCCCTTGACACTGTAGGATCCCATGAGTCGCCATATATCGGAGCAGTTTGATGCCGAGTTGGGCGGAGTTCGGCTGATGATGATGGAAATGGGAGGTCTGGTCGAGCGACAGGTTGAAACCGCGGTCAGGTCCTTCGTTACCCATGATGCGGCATTGGCGGAAGGAATACTGACTCAAGAAGATGAAGTGAATCGCTTGGACGTGGCTCTCGATGATCAGTGCGTACGCATCATTGCACTTCGTCAGCCAGCGGCAAGAGACCTTCGATTCTTGATCAGCATCATGAAGGCCGGTACCGATCTTGAACGTGCTGGAGATGAAGCTGCGCGGATCGCCAAGATGGCCGACCAAGTGTCTCGATTAGCGCCTTCGCCAGACGGATACGCGGATATTTCGCGCATGGGTGAGCTGGTCACCAACATGGTGCGTGGTTCCTTGGATGCCTTTGCGCGCAAGAGTCTTGAGGTAGCCTATGGGGTGATCGCCTCCGATGTGGAGGTTGATGCGCTCTACGCCAAGAGCGAAGACAACTTGTACGGGCTTGCGGACGCGGATTCGGAAGTGTCCAAGCGCGCGATATGCACGGTGTGGGTCGCGCGCTCACTTGAGCGCATCGGCGACCATGCCAAGAATATTGGAGAGCACTTGGTGTATCTGATCGAGGGCACCGACGTGCGTCATGCCGGATCGATATAGATCCGCTCCCTATTGGCTCCGATTCAACCCGCCTGATCGAGTGACCTCAAGGGCTGAGCGCTTCAGAATTGCCTTGAAGTGATTCAAGGGTAGGGTTCCCTGAGCGTCGCGCAAAGATAAGATGACCGCCTCTACAAGGCAGTCAAAAGCCTTGATGGACACTGGTTTCAGGGAGATGTCCGCGATGTTTTTTGCGAGGTTGGAACACAGATAGGCGAGATATGGACCCGCCCCCATCAAGTGCAGCCCCGCCGAGTTGGTGCGCAAGACCCTCATGGCGGAGCGACCAGTCCGGTTTTCGAGTTTCTGAAGCAGGCTGTCCAACGAAGGAATCTGAACAATCTGGCTAGGACGCGTTTCCAGTTCGTAGTCAATCCAGGGATACTCGATCAAATCGGTGTAACTCGGCACTTTCTTTGAGTGAATTGGGTGGCGCTCATGTGCGACCACGTTGAAACTCATCTTGGAGAGGTGCTCGACGGCAATGAAGTTGGGAAGTGGTTCGATACTTTCACTACTCGTGAAGGTCCCGCAATGCAGGTCGCTCTTGCCCTCGCGAATCAATTTGATGCCTTGACTGAAGCTTGTGGTGTTGAGGATGAGCTCCACCATCGGGAAATCCTCGTGAAACTGCCTGACCACCTGTGGCAAGAGGGCGTGCATCCAAAGTGGGCCGGCGCTGATTCTCAGAGCTCCTCCGCGGCCTTTCAAGATCAAGTCGATTTCTTTTTCGGCGTGCTCCATTTCGCGAAGTATGTGTTGCACCTGATCGAGTACCATGGCGCCGAACTGAGTGAGGCGCACTCCCCTGGGAAGTCGTTCAAAAATCTGCCCATTGAACTGACGCTCGAGCTTGGAAACGACCCGTGACAGTGCTGGTTGCGTGATGTGGAGTTTTTCTGCGGCCGAGTGAATCGTGCCTTCTTCGACGACGGTCAACAGCTTATTGAGGTCGCTACGTTTCTCGAACACTTTAGAGGGGCTCCAGAGTGTGACGACCCAAGACGCATCTTCGCCTCTTCAACATCTCCTCGGGCAGATTCTTGTTGGGGTTGTCGAGCGCGTTTCCGTGCCACAGTAGGACACGCAACCCTAGGGAATCGAGCTTCGCCTGCGAATTTAGTGCTGGAATCGGCTGAAAATGCCGTCTCGGTGGCTGCGCGAGACCTTGATGCAAGGCGCACCGCGCGCCGACGCGACTGTCCCGCGCCCCTGTGGGCCGCGTTTTGCATCTGGGGGCTTGTGGGCGCGCTGATACGGCACTATCAGCCGGTTCTGGCACTAAGCTGAATAGATCGATTTGTGCAGCGATGCTCGCTGTGTACAATGCACTGGCACCCCATCGGCATCAAGGGAAGACTCATACTAGCCGTATGTGGGCGTGATGGATAATGCAATAAAGTAGTGAATTAATAACTTGAGAGCATAGCTCTAGGCTTGAGCCTTGGGTATTCAAGTCACAGCGAGTTCACAGCCGACACCAGGGCTTATTCCGTCATCTCCTTGAGCGTGTGAAAAAATCTCTGATTGAGTTCTTTCGCAAGGTGGCCGACTGGGCCGGTTTGGCACCATTCGCGGGCAATTTCGAGCGGGTCCTCATGCTGGTCAAGCACGGCACCTGCGCCGCGGTTAATTCGTTGCACCTGGATTTCGAGTCGAAGCGCCTTATCTTCCGGCGGAGATTCACGATCTAGGAGAATGTCCAATGTGACGCACATGCGCTGTCTCTTGGCGAGGCACGCTTGCATTTCGTCTTCCTCACCGACACTTCCCTCTCTCAGGTGCTCGAATCTGGTGGGAAGCGTTTTTCCGAAAAGGGTTCTGATATCGGCTCGAATCGCTTCGAGTTCAGCTTCGGAAATGCGAACTCCGTTGTCCATGAGCGCTTGCTCCGCATTGCAGAGACTGGAGTCGATGTGCGAAGCGAGTCCAAGATGTTTGAGTTGCCGTGCGACATCTCCTTCACGGAGCATTTGTCGGTATCGTCGAGAGAGGTCTCGCCATTTGTTTTCGAGCCGCTTGAATGATTCGCCCTGAAGTCCTTTGAAGGCATCCCATCGCTCAGAAAATTGCGTGAGCTCGCCGACGGACACCGTGTCAATGCTCGATTTTTCTAGTGCCTCCTCAAGTTGTTGCGCAAGTTGTCGAGCACTGGTGATGCGATCTCGATAGGCTTCAGTTTCTTGTGTTTTGCGCGCGCGCCGCTCTGCGTACACTTGGTCGCAGAGGCCACGAAACTCTTTCCAAAGTTTTCGGTTGGCGGACTGGCTCATGGGTCCGACCTCGCGCCAACGCGCTTGAATGGCCGAGGTGCCTTCGACCCGCCGCTCGACCGAACTTGTTGATTCGAGCAAGGCACCTAGCTCAAGAATAAGTCCTCGCGCTTTGACTTCGTTGGTCTTCCACTCTCCCGAGAGGCGTCTGAAGAGGTCGTCGCAAAGTGTATCGAAACGTCGTTGCATTGGCTTGGTCTGCGCTCTATCTATGGGGTGCGCAGCCCGCCACTCGTTTCGCGCCGTGCGGAGTATGCGTTCCACGGCCTTCCAATCTGGATTGTCCCAATCCTTCTCTCGAATGAAGAATTCAAGTTCATCACAAATCTCACGACGAGTTGCCAAATTCTGTTTGCGCAGTTCTGCCTGCTCTCGGAAGTGTGCGCGGCACGGGTCGAATGCGTTGTCGGAGAGCCGCTCAAATCGACGGCGCAGTTCGTGGTCCCGCCCTCCGGTCAAGGGTCCCATCGCCTTCCATTTTTCACGCAATGCGCGAATTTGATCGATTTGATCGCTAATTGGAAGGGGATCTTCCGCAATCTCAGCCATCTGTTCGCACAGGGACTC